>JBEBTQ010000291.1:0-4805 GCA_040393685.1 Advenella kashmirensis
GGTCTCATAAGATATGTCCTCTGGGGAGGATATCTCCCGTCATCTGGCTGCCTCGCAGCCCGGCTTTTGCCGAACAAAACTACCCAGTCACTGACTGCGGAACATCCCGGCTGGTCCCATATGACCGCCAACGCCAGCTTCGTCCCCACGTGGTCGGGGCTGCCACGACAATTGCAATGTCGAACCAGCAGGCACTGCCTGTAAAGACGCACTCCGCGCTTAATCGCGCGGATCGCTTGCGTCTGCGGGTTTGCGCGGCATCAATCATGGAAGAAATAACAACTATGCAAGATCAATCTACCTTTTATCAACTATCCGGCACCACGGCCATGCTGTTGCTGGTCGGCTTCTACGGTCTGACTTTCCTGATGTCATTGATGATCGGCAAGAAAAAAGAGAATGTGGACAGCTACATGGTCTCGAACAATGCCGTCGGTTTCGGCTTGTCCGCAGCCAGCATGATCGCCACCTGGATCTGGGCAGCTTCGTTTTACGCCAGTGCGACTTCGGGCTACCAGTACGGATTGTCAGGGCCGCTGCATTATGGTTTCTGGGGCGCGCTGATGATTCTCTTCATCTATCCCTACGGACGACGCTTTCGGGCGCTGGCACCACGTGCCCATACGCTGGCCGAAGTCATGCATGCCAGGCATGGGACATCAAGCCAGCTGATCATGGCCATCTCCAATCTGCTGGGCAGTTGCATCAGCCTGATGGTCAATTTCACCGCTGCAGGTGCGCTGGTCTCGGTATTGAGTCCGCTGACCTTCATACAGGGTGTGCTGATTGCGGGGCTCGGTGTCTTGTCGTACACCCTCTGGTCGGGCTTCCGTGCTTCGGTCATGACCGATTTTGCGCAGCTGGTGGCGATGATCCTGGCAGCGATTGTGATTATTCCCCTGATTTTCTTCAACGCCGGCGGCACGCAGATGCTCGCGGCAAACTGGGGCAATCTGTCGCCCGAACAGGCCGATATGTTTTCGACACGGGCAATACTTGAACAGGGGGCGCCTTATTTTGTGGCCGTACTGGCGTATGCCATTGGTAATCAGACGATTGCGCAACGCCTCTTTGCCGTTCGCGAAGACCTGATCAAGTCCACCTTCCTGACTGCCACCATTGGGTATGGCGCGGTCGTGATCGGCCTGGGCATGCTGGGTATGCTCGCTCTGTTTACAGGGCTGACGCCAGCCAATGGCGATATGAACAATATCATTCCACAAATGGCATCCACCTATCTGCCGCCTTTCGGCATTGCCCTGTTCTTTATTCTGGTTGTCGGGTCGCTCTCTTCAACCGCAGATTCGGATCTCTCCGCTCTGTCATCCATCATGATGACCGACATCTACGGCAAGAACCTGGCGCGTGGTACGCCTGATCCCAAACGGATGCTGTGGTGGGGTCGCGTGACGATGATTGTGGCAACCATGGCAGGTGTCATTTTTGCAAGCATGAAGCTGGACATTCTGGTAATGCTGGTGTTTGTTGGCGCCCTGTGGGGAGCGATTGTCTTTCCGGTCATTGTGAGTTTCTACTGGGACAAAGTCACTAACCGTGCGTTCACAACATCTGTGATTTGCGCCGTGCTGATGTTCACCATTGCCCGTTTTGAACTGGTGCATCTGGACGGCGTCGTGGGCGTGTTCTTTGAACTGTGTGCATCCGTTGGCGTGGGCGTGGTACTTGGTCTGATGACATTTGCGTTTTTCAACAAAAAAATCGCACTGTTCGTGGCAATCGCGGCTGTCATCATTGCCGTTCCCAATGCGATTGGTTTTTTACGCGACTATCCGGTTCTGCTGAGTTCGCTGACTTCATACGGCGTCAGTGCAGCCGTCTGCGTTGCCATGAGCTGGAACAACACCAAGCGCTTTGATTTTTCTCTGCTCGCCGAACGCGTCACATCGTTTCAGCAGTCTGCTGGCAGCGAAGACTCTCAATTGCCTCCTGTTGTTGATGGCAATACCGCACCCGCCCGCATTTAAAGGAGAATTGTTATGAATGAAATCGCATTGACCGCCTATATTCTGGTCTGGCCGATTATTTCGGCTGTCATTCTGCTCGTGCTCATCGTCGCCCTCATTCGGGATCTGCGTGCCGCGAAAAACAGCGATAGCGAGATGATCTGAGGCGAGGCGCAGGGAACTAAGACAAAGTGGAATGATCTGACGCGGTGTGAAATACTGAAAACGAGAGCCATTCTCATTTCCAATCTCCGTACACTTCATACGGTTTTTGCCCCACGCCGGAATTCAGCTTATATAATCTGTCCATCACTGGGGAGTAGCCGCTCAATTTCCCGAGGTTCACGTCAACATACTTGATGCCTGCATCATGGCGTGAACGGCTTTATCGCTTGGCAAGACCTGTGATCACTTTTTTTCGCAATGGCCGGAGAAAAAGGTGATCACTTGTCTATTTCCGGCCGCGGTAACCTGATTCATGCAAACGCTCCTGCTTTCCACTGGCGTAGTCGCGCTGGCCGAAATCGGCGATAAAACACAGTTGCTTGCCTTCCTGCTGGCAACCCGCTTCAAAAAACCCATTCCCATTATTCTTGGCATTCTTTGTGCGACGATCGTCAATCACGCCCTGGCCGGTGCGGTTGGCGCCTGGATAACAACTGCAATCAGCCCCCATGCCTTGCGCTGGATACTGGGTATTTCCTTTATTGCCATGGCCGTATGGACCATGATTCCCGACAAAATCGAAGAAGATGAAGCGCCGCTGGGACGAAAGTTTGGTGTTTTCGGCGCCACGCTGGTCACTTTCTTTCTGGCAGAGATGGGAGATAAAACGCAGTTGGCGACGGTTGCTCTGGCTGCCAAGAGTGATTTCCCAATAGAAGTGGTTATCGGAACCACCCTTGGTATGATGATCGCCGATGTTCCCGCTGTTATTCTCGGCAAGAAACTGGGCCAGCGCATTTCCATGAAACTGGTTCACACCATCGCCGCCTGTATTTTCCTGGCCCTGGGCGTGGCTACCCTGCTAGGGGTTGGCTCAGGGCTGGGATTCTGATATCGCGTCTCAATCGGCCACAGAGGCGCCTTTGATCCCATGTCGATCAAGTGCACTTGCGACAAATCCGCTGCTTTTCATTTCTTCGACGAAAGTCGCCAGGAAATCGGCAGCGGCCTGTCCTCGGCTCTTAGGCAGACCCATGGCCTGCTGAATCACCATGAAGCGCCCTGGCAGCAGGCGCAGACCACCCAGGCGTTGCGCGTCCGCCTGTAACTGCTGCTTTACCCCGGCGGCCACTTCCGTTCCCTGCTCAACATAGGTATCCACGACAGCGGGTGAAGAAGGTGCACGAACGATTTGCGCGGCTTTCAATTCACGCGTCAGATACAAGTCATAGGCACTGCCCTTACCCACTACAACACGGGTTCCTTCGCGGTCCACTTCACTGTTGTCCTGAAAGGGCGAGTCTTCGCGTACCAGGTACGCGCCTTCAATCAGCACGTAGGCTTTGGTGAAGGCAATGCCCGCCCCTCTTACGGGGTCGATTGCGAAGAATCCCACATCTGCCTGCTCATTCGTGACGGCCTCTACCGATTTGCCGGCGGTATCAAACACCACCAGTTCCAGTGGCACGCCCAGGCGCTCTGCCAGCGCGTTTGCCAGATCAATGGACACGCCACGAGGCTGCCCGGTTTTCGGATCCAGGCTCGCCAGAATAGGATTGCCGGTATTGATAGAGGCTCGTAATACGCCGGTGGGCGTAAAAGCCTCGATAACGTCTTTGTCGATCGCCATGCATGACTCCTTTCAATCAATCATTAATGCGTAGTCTATTGGAATTGAAAGACATATTACATGATCTGGATAAGAGTCCGGGTCTCGAATCACAGCTCATCAAACTCTTGAACATAAGTCATCGGCACGCTATACTTATTCGATCAAGGGGAGTAGCTTTTAGCCGACGCATCGTCATTACGGTTGTCATGTTCTGTCATGTCACCCGGTGCCCGGGCAACAACTTGTTGTTGTAAGCAAGACCTTGCCACCAAGGGCAAGGTCCGTCACTTTTCTTAAAAGAATCAATGGCCTGAGTCCTTATTTGGATCAGGCCTTTTTTGTATTCTGAGGGCTTGTCCGGGGGCAATCGTCTTTTATCACCCCCTGGATTTGTACTCAAGGTATCGCTGAAGCAGCCCGATCCGGATTCCATTTAATTTTTAGTCAAATAACAAATGAATTTGGGGTAGATTTATGCTTGAGTTTCTTCAAACGATAAGCTGGGCGGCCGTATTTCAGATCATCATGATCGACATACTGCTGGGTGGAGATAATGCAGTTGTGATCGCACTTGCTTGTCGAAACCTTCCGAAAAAACAGCGAATGCAGGGAATATTGTGGGGCACTGCCGGTGCCATTATCCTGCGCGTGATTCTTATCACATTTGCATTGACACTGCTCACCATTCCCTATCTGAAGATTGTTGGCGCTCTACTGCTGATCTGGATCGGTATCAAGCTGCTGATACCCGAAGATGATGCACACGACAAAATTGATGGCGGCTCTTCTGTCTGGTCTGCGGTCAAAACCATTATCATCGCCGACTTCGTCATGAGCCTGGATAACGTCATCGCCATTGCAGGCGCTGCACAAGGCGCCAATGCAGAGCATCAGACAGGTCTGGTCATTGCGGGTCTCATCATCAGCGTTCCTATCATCATCTGGGGAAGTACGCTGGTTCTGAAACTGATCGACCGTTATCCTGGTGTCGTGCTTTTCGGTGCTGCGCTGCTGGGCTGGATTGCAGGTGGCATGCTCATTGGCGATCAGGTTATTCTGGAGCG
>JBEBTQ010000292.1:0-4785 GCA_040393685.1 Advenella kashmirensis
ACTGCTGGAAAAGTCACCGAAGCATTCAAGATCATGCTTAAAAACAAGGAAGTCAAAGCGATTCTTGTGAACATTTTTGGCGGCATTATGCGCTGCGATGTTATCGCCGAAGGCGTCATCGCAGCCTGCAAGGCCGTTAACCTCTCGGTTCCTCTGGTTGTACGCATGAAGGGTACCAATGAAGAGATGGGCAAAAAAATGCTCGCCGAGTCCGGACTGCCAATCATCAGCGCCGATACCATGGCTGAAGCCGCGACCAAAGTCGTAGCCGCCGTTAAGTAAGCAAGGAATTTTTCATGTCAATTCTGATCAATAAAGACTCCAAAGTCATCACTCAGGGTATTACCGGCAAAACCGGTCAGTTCCACACACGTATGTGCCGCGATTACGCCAATGGTAAAGAAGCCTTTGTCGCTGGTGTTAATCCTAAACGCGCAGGCGAGGATTTCGAAGGTGTGCCTATTTACGCTTCTGTCAAAGACGCGAAAGAGCAAACCGGCGCCAATGTGTCTGTTATTTATGTTCCACCAGCAGGTGCTGCTGATGCCATCTGGGAAGCGGTAGACGCTGACCTGGATCTGGTCATTTGCATTACTGAAGGTATTCCTGTTCGCGATATGCTGGTTGTTCGCAACCGCATGCGTCAGGAAAACAAAAAAACACTGCTGCTGGGCCCTAACTGCCCAGGCCTGATCACACCCGATGAACTGAAAATCGGCATTATGCCAGCGCATATCTGCAAAAAAGGCCGCATTGGTGTGGTCAGCCGTTCAGGTACACTGACCTATGAAGCCGTTGCTCAGCTGACCGAACTTGGCCTGGGACAATCCAGTGCAGTTGGTATTGGTGGTGACCCAATCAACGGTCTTAAGCACATTGATATTCTGAAAATGTTCAACGACGATCCGGAAACAGATGCCGTTGTCATGATTGGTGAAATCGGCGGACCAGACGAAGTGAATGCCGCTGAATGGGCTAAAGAGAATATGAGCAAACCAGTGGTTGGCTTTATTGCCGGTGTAACTGCGCCTCCTGGAAAACGCATGGGTCACGCCGGTGCGCTGATCTCCGGTGGCGCCGATACGGCTGATGCCAAGCTGGAAATCATGGAAGCTTGCGGTATTCGTACCACGCGTAATCCGTCTGAAATGGGCAAACTGCTCAAATCAGTACTGTAAGTACCAGCGTTAATTTATCGCTCCCTGCGAGCGATGAATGCTGAATCGCCCCTGAAAATCACAATGACATTTCTGTGATTTCAGGGGCGATTTCTTTTGTCTGGCGCCTTTAAGTCAGCTTGGTGTAAGCAAAGATTCATAGAATGATGGCACGAATAAAAACGTGCCTGCTCCTGCAATAGGTCAGGCGATAACACAGACAACATTTTCTTACTTTAAAGTCTCATTGGAAGGTTCACTATGGATGTAGGTTCTTCGGCGTTTTGGCTCGCCCTGTTAGAAATCGTTTGGGTAAATATTCTGCTGTCCGGTGACAATGCAGTGGTGATTGCACTGGCGGCTCGCACCTTGCCGGAAAATCAGCAAAAAAAGGCAATTGTGATCGGCTCAGGTGCCGCCATTGTGATGCGGATTATTCTCACACTGGTTGCCGCCAAACTGTTGATGCTGCCTTATCTGAAAGTCATTGGCGCAGTGTTGCTGGTCTATATCGGCGTGTCGCTGGTTAATTCGGATGATGACGAAGGCGGACATGAAAAGTCCCACGCATCCCTGTTGAGTGCCATTCGTACTATTCTGGTTGCCGATCTGGTGATGAGCCTGGACAACGTGGTTGCAGTGGCTGCTGCTGCTCATGGCGATACGACGCTGTTGATTATCGGCCTTGCGCTAAGTATTCCGCTGGTTATCTTCGGTAGCACCTTGCTGCTCAGCGTTATTGAAAAGTTTCCGGTTATTGTCTGGCTGGGTGCGGCATTGCTGGGATATATTGCAGGCGAAATGTTTGTGGCCGATCCTGTTATTGAGCCCAGTTCAGAAACCTGGGCATCGCTGGCACACCTGACACATCATCAATTCGGTATCGCCATGGGTATTATTGGCGCGCTGCTGGTGGTGGCGCTGGGCAAAATTTTTGTGGCCCGTGCCAAAAGCTGACAATATACTGAATACTCTGTTTTATAATTGCTCGCAGTCTGGAGCAGAAAAAGGGCGCGCGAGCGCTCTTTTTTTTGCCTTCCATAAAAATCTAACAGAGGTGATCTTTCATTATGCTTGAGTTTTTTCAAACCATGAGCTGGGCTGCAATATTCCAGATTATTCTCATTGACATCCTTTTAGGCGGTGACAACGCCGTCATTATTGCCCTGGCATGCCGTAATCTGGAAAAAGCGCAACGCATGAAAGGTATTCTCTGGGGTACTTTCGGTGCCATCATCATGCGGGTCATTCTGATCGCTTTTGCACTGAAGCTGCTGGAGATTCCTTATCTGAAAATCGTTGGCGGCGCGCTGTTGATATGGATCGGCGTCAAGTTGCTGATTCCCGAAGAGGATGAGCATGGCAATGTGGCCGGCGGCACCTCAGTGTGGACGGCGGTCAAAACCATTCTGATTGCCGACTTTGTGATGAGTCTGGATAATGTTATTGCGATTGCCGCAGCTGCGCAGAAAACCACACCCGGGCACGAGGTTGCGTACGTTGCCTTCGGTTTGATTGTCAGCGTACCAATTATTATCTGGGGCAGTACGCTGGTACTTAAGCTGATCGACAAATATCCGCTGGTGGTGACGCTGGGTGCGGGCCTGCTGGGCTGGCTGGCCGGTGGTATGCTTGTTTCCGATGTATTTACTGAGAGAACATTCTTCAATGGCGAACATGCGCCGCAAACTGTTAAGATTGCAGTTGAAGTCATTGGCATTATCGTGGTTATCGGTTTGGGTAAATGGCTGGCTTCCCGCAAGGGCAAATCAGAGGCCGCTGAAACGCACTAAGCCGAGCGCACAGATTGTCCTGGAGAACCCGGATGCTGTTTTGTTCCGGTTGCTCTGGAAGGTAACCCCGCCAGGCTTTGCGCCCCGGCGGGGTTTGTTGTTTTGCATGTCGGCAGACGCCAGCGCTGCCACTCGTATGAAGGTCTGACACTATGGAAGAAAAACCCAAACGCAGTATCTTGCAAGGTCTGCTTATTCTGGCTGTTATTGGTATCGTCGTTACCGTTGCCATTAACTATCTGCGCTGACTGGGGGCGTGTGCAGCGGCCTGTCGACCGTGTGCCCGTTCCCGGGTTGCGGGTGTCAGGCAGAATACAGGACCGGCCGTCGGGCCGTTTGCTGCCTTGGCCCGCAGATTCGTGATCATTAAATATATTTAGCAGGAACTTCGCGTGACCCAATTAAAAAAACTGACTATCGCTACCCGTGCCAGCCGTCTTGCCCTTTGGCAGGCGCATCACGTTCGTGACCTGCTTTTGACCCATTACCCGCAGCTGCAGGTAGAACTGCTAGAGCTCACCACAAAGGGTGACCAGATTCTGGACCGTACACTATCAAAGATCGGTGGCAAAGGACTGTTCATCAAAGAGCTGGAAACGGCGCTGGTCGATGGCAGAGCAGATCTTGCCGTACATTCGCTTAAAGATGTGCCGGTAGATCTGCAGTCACCTTTTGCGCTGGCCGCCATCCTGCAACGGGCCGACGCGACTGACGCCTTTGTGTCGCCGTCCTATCATCAGCTCAGTGAGCTCCCCGCCGGTGCGGTAGTGGGCACGTCCAGCCTGCGCCGCGAATCGCAGATCCGGGCAGCGTACCCCCATCTGGTGGTCAAACCCCTGCGTGGCAATCTTGATACCCGTTTGTCCAAACTGGATAAGGGCGATTATGATGCGATAGTGCTGGCCTCAGCAGGCTTGCAGCGTCTGGGTCTGGGCGACCGAATTGCATCACGGCTGGAAGTGGCCGAGAGTCTGCCTGCGGCGGGCCAGGGCGCATTGGGTATTGAAGTGCTGGACGCGCGCACTGAATTGCTGGAAATGCTGGCTGGGCTGGCCGATCCGGCAACCACAGCCTGTGTGACGGCCGAAAGAGCCGTGTCCAGGACGCTGGGGGGATCCTGCCAGGTGCCTATCGCTGCCTATGCGACATTAACCGATAATGCGGTTACGCTGAATGCACTGGTGGCAACACCCGATGGCAAGCGCGTATTGCGTAGTGTTCGGACAGGCGGAGCCGAAGGCGCCGATCAACTGGGTGTCGAGGTGGCACAAGCGTTGCGGGAGCAGGGCGCCGACGAGATTCTGGCGACACTGCAGGACGCTGCGCAGAGCCCGGCCGACAAGACCTGAGCGCTGGTCGTGCTTCAGCCCCACGCTACGGTCATTCTGACGCGACCTGAAGGAAAAAACCAGGCGTTGCAGGAACGGCTTGAACAGGCAGGGTTGCGCGTGATTGCGCTACCGGCGCTGAGCCTGCAGCGACTCGTGGTGGCCGGTACGGTTGCTGAACCAGCCTCATTCGATCTGATCTTCTTTGTTAGTGGATTTGCTGTTGATTGCTATTTTGCCCTGTTGGCCCAACAGCAGCGGCAATGGCCACAAGGGCAGCTTACCGGCTGCGTCGGGCCGGGCACAGCGCAGGCGCTGCAACGCCATGGCGTTGCGCGGCAGCACATTCTGTATCCCGCCGAGAATCAGTCTTTCGACTCCAATGGATTTTTGATTCAATTAAAGGCCAGTCCTCATTTTGCCGGCTTGCGCTCGGTGTTGATCGCTTGCGGTACTGGCGGCAACCCGTGGCTTGGCCGGCAATTGCAGGCGCTGTCGATTGAGGTT
>JBEBTQ010000293.1:0-4774 GCA_040393685.1 Advenella kashmirensis
ACACATGCCGGTGAGTCTTATAACTGCAAAGATACTGACTCAATTGTGGCGATGGCAGAACAGGAAAGGCGTGGTGCGGTAACTGCGGCTCAACGCCTGCGTGCAGCCGGATTTGATGCGCCGACCGTGAGCGTGGGCAGCACACCCACAGCGCATTTTGCCCAATCGCTGGATGGCGTCACTGAAGTGCGTGCAGGCGTCTACGTTTTTTTCGATCTGGTCATGGCCGGGCTGCAAGTGTGCAATCCGGAAGACATTGCCCTATCGGTACTATGCACCGTGATTGGTCATCAGAAGGAAAAAGGCTGGATAATTACCGATGCCGGCTGGATGGCAATGTCTAGAGACCGCGGTACGCAAAATCAGCGCGTGGATCAGGGATATGGCATGGTTTGCGATATCGACGGCAAGATCATCGACGATATCATCATGACCCAGGCGAATCAGGAACACGGAATCATCACGCATCGCGGTGATTCGGCAAAAACGCCAATGCTGCCCGTGGGAACGCTGTTGCGCATCCTTCCCAATCACGCGTGCTCCACTGCTGCCCAGCATCAGAGTTACTGGGTAGTTGACGGAGGGCAGAAAATCGAAGCGGAATGGACGCGATTCAGCGGGTGGTAGTCGAACGTCAGGGTTCAGGTAATCTGCGCGCTTTGCATTCCTTTGTTCGTCCAGATAAATCCTGCCAGCCCAATGATGGGTCCCGGCAGGAGCAGCCAAATGGCGTCCATTCCCACATAGTCAAATAGCGTCGTTATCAATGAAATGGATACCACCGTGATGGCAAATCCGATAGAGTTCTGGATGGCCAGCGCAGCACCGATCAGTTGAGGAGGGCACGCGTTTGCTGAGAGTGCGGAAAATTGTGGAGAGTCAGCAACAACAGTCGCACCCCAGATCAGGACAATAATCAGCAGGACCGGTGCGGGGAGCGCGCGCCAGAAAATCACAAATGAAATTGCGCAGCACAAGGACGAAGCAAGCGCGCCCAGGGCAACTTTTTCACTTCCGATATGTCTTGAAAGTGCGCCGCCAATGAGACTGCCGATGGCGCCCACGGCAATGATGACGAATGCGAGTCCTGAAACACCCAGTCCCGAAAATCGTGATTGCAATATGGTGCGCGAGATCAGCAACGGGACTATTGTCCAGAAGGTATAGAGTTCCCACATATGGCCGAAATAGCCAATGGCTGCGGCGCGAAATGGTCGGATCGCAAACGCAGCAAGAACGTTCTCTCGTTGATGGGGTGTCGAACCATTGGTATCGCGCGACCGGGCCTGCGGCAAATGAGGCCCATCTCCGAGACGATAAATGAGTGCCGCTCCCAGTAAGGCAAGGATGGACGATGCCATAATGACATACTGCCAGGGTAGCGGTCCACTTACGCCGCGTAATGCATGAGGAAGGGCGGTGCCCAGCGTGAGCATCGCAACCAGTTGTGCGAGGGCGTAACCAACACGATCAGGCGCCCAGCTCACTATCAGCTTCATGCCCAAGGGGTAGATTCCGGCAAGACTGAATCCAACCAGAAAGCGGTAAACCGACCCGCTGAAAAGCCCGTCGGCAAACAATGCGAAACATGCGTTGAAAATGGCACCCGTGATCGAGGAGATCACAAAAAGGTGGCTTGCCCGATATCGATCTGCGATACCACCAAGGGCAATGAAAAGTGTCCCAAGAATGAAGCCGGCCTGTACGGCACTGGTCAGCAGACCGATATCAGCGGCCGTTGCATGCCAGACACGCATCAGATCGTCAGCTGCACTATTGGCACTGAACCATAAAGATGTCCCAAACAGTTGCGCCAGCGCGATGACGGCGACCGGCCCTGGCCAGTTGACCAGTCGGCTTGTATTCAGATTGTTATATTCCGGTACCTCTGCGGGCATGGGGTCTCCTGCGCTATGGATGGCGTGCCACCATTATGCAATCATGCATATAGTCTACAAGAGAAAACGCCGAATACTCACGTCTGTTACGCTTGAATCACAATTGTGAATCGCATTTGAATTTGTCGTAACTGCGCAGATGAAAAAGCAGACGCCTGTCTGATGAGGTGCTGGTCACCAGTAACCCGGCGATTTTTGGAAGTATTGAGCCGTTGACGGTCAGCTGGATATCTTTGACTATCGTTTTTTAGCGTACGATCATACGGCTTCCATCGTGTTCATTGCATTTTTAATCGGCTTTCCTGGCGGGGCGCAGGGAAAACAGAATGGCGGAAATTATATAATAAGGGTTTACCCAGCCATATTTGCGCTCCCCAATTTTTATTGTTGTCAGCAACAATTCAGGAATCAAGATGTCCACAACCAAACGCGAAGTACCCGGTATTCGACCTTATGATGCACCGGCGGGTGGCTGGGGTGCGCTTAAGGCAACAGCGGTGGCCATTCAAACGCAAATGGATGTCCTGGAAGCGCCTGTGACTCTGATGCGCACCAATCAGCCGGCGGGCTTCGATTGTCCGGGCTGCGCCTGGCCCGACAAGGATCATCGCTCAACATTCCAGTTTTGTGAAAACGGCGCCAAGGCGGTTACCTGGGAAGCGACGAAAAAGCGGGTGACTGCAGAATTTCTCGCACAAAATACTGTCACGTCATTGCTGGAGAAAAGCGATTATGAACTGGAGAATTACGGCCGACTGACCGAACCGCTGGTTTATGATCGCGATACAGATACCTTGCGCCCCATAACCTGGGAAGCGGCGTTTGAACGCATTGGCACGGTGCTGCGCGGCTTGTCGCCCAATCAGGTGGAATTTTATACCTCTGGTCGCGCATCCAATGAGGCAGCTTATCTCTTTCAGCTCTTTGCCCGTGAGTATGGTACGAATAATTTCCCCGACTGCTCAAATATGTGCCACGAAGCAACCAGCGTGGGGTTGCCACGTTCTATCGGCATTGGCAAAGGGACCGTATCGCTGGACGATTTTGACGAAGCGGAACTGATCATTTCGATTGGGCATAATCCGGGCACAAATCACCCGCGGATGATGGGAACACTGCATGAAGTGTCGCGACGTGGGGTGCCCATTATTGTTCTGAATCCGCTCAAGGAAAGGGCACTGGAACGCTTCACGGATCCGCAGAACGTGGTCGAGATGGCAACGTACAGCTCCACGAAAATTGCGTCTTCGTATTTTCAGGTGAAATCCGGTGGAGATACGGCGGCCCTCAAAGGCATCATGAAAGCGCTTCTGGCACTGGATGAGTCGGGAGAAAATGCCATTGATCATGAATTTATTGCCGAGCACACCCTGGGGTTTGAGGAACTCGCGCAGGATTTACGAGACACTTCCTGGGAGATAATAGAGAAGCAGAGTGGTCTGCCCCGCGCCGATATGGAGCAGGTGGCAGTGGCGTATGCTAAATCACGTGCGACCATTGTCTGCTACGGCATGGGAATTACCCAGCACAACCAGGGCACTGCCAATGTTCGCCTGATTGCCGATCTGCTTCTGTTGCGCGGTAACTTCGGCAAACCGGGAGCGGGAATTTGTCCGCTGCGCGGCCACTCGAATGTACAGGGCAATCGCACGGTCGGCATTACTGAAAAACCCTCCGCGCAATTTCTGCAAAAGCTTGAAGAGGTTTTTGGATTTGTGCCACCCAAAGATCATGGACATGATTCAGTTGCCGCGATGCAGGCCATGATCGACGGACGTTCGAAAGCGCTGATCTGCCTGGGCGGCAATTTTGCTGTCGCCATGCCCGAACCTGAGCGCTCGTTCCAGGCCATGAAGCAACTGGATCTGAGCGTACATGTTGGCACAAAACTGAATCGGTCTCATCTGCTGGTGGCCAAAGAAACATTTGTCCTGCCTTGCCTGGGCCGTACGGAACTGGATGTTCAGAATGGTGAGCGTCAATCTGTGACGGTAGAAGATTCCATGTCCATGGTGCATGCCTCGTCCGGAAAGCTCAAACCTGCCTCTCCAATGTTGAAATCTGAACCGGTAATCGTGGCGGGTATGGCTGTGGCTACCTTGCCGCAAACGCGCGTGCCATGGATGAAACTGGTTGGCAACTATGATGACATTCGTGATCTGATTGAGAGAACACTTCCTGGTTTTGACAATTACAATGAGCGGATCCGTGTTCCCGGCGGATTTCGCATGCCATTGCCGCCTACGGAGCGCAAATGGCCCACCGAGACAGGCAAGGCCATGTTCTTTGTGTTCAAGGGCGTTAGCGAAGATATCAGCGTGGAGGGAGATCAGGTCTTACGCCTTATCACCTTGCGCAGCCACGATCAGTACAACACCACGATATATGGCATGAATGACCGTTATCGCGGTGTCTTCGGGCGCAGGGACGTGCTGTTCATGAATGAAGCGGACCTGGAACGACTGGGGCTGGAACACGGTGATCTGGTTGATATTGAGACTGCAGTTTCTGAAAGAAAACTAAAAATGTCCGAGATCACGGTGATTGCCTATGATATTGCCCCTGGATCGGTTGGTGCCTATTACCCCGAAGCAAATGTGCTCGTACCGCTGGATTATATTGACAAAGATAGCGGCACCCCATCATACAAATCGGTTCCAGTGACAGTAAAGCGCAGTGGATAGTAATTACTAGTCACAGCCAAGGTTGGTGTGTTGGGCTGTTGAAGAAGATATTCCAAAGAGGCAAGCGCTCAGATTGTCACTTGCGCGACGATTTGCGAAAAGGTATCATATGATCTATAATATAGGCATCATTTGATACAAGGAGCCCAAAATGCTTGCACTTCGCCCTGAACAAATTGGCGCTGCTTTAGA
>JBEBTQ010000294.1:0-4770 GCA_040393685.1 Advenella kashmirensis
AGCAGCGTGGTTGCATCCGGATTATAACAGGCGTGATCACAGCCGCGCCTCGCAAGGCGATGGCACAGGCACCTCGATGAAAACGGATCAGATTATCCGGGCCGGTACGCGTGCCTTCCGGAAAAATCAGTACAGACTGACCGCCCTTGAGCGCAGCCACTGCGCAGTCGATCACTTCCGGGGTGCCATCGTTCGGGATAAAACCACAAGCTCTGATGGCACTGTTCAAAAAGGGATTGTTCAGCAGGCTTTGCTTGACGATGCAGTTCGACTGCCGGGCGTGGGCGAGCATGAAGACCACATCGAGCAGAGAGGGGTGGTTCGCAATGATGAGCTGGCCGGGGCGACCCAGCCGGTTCTGGTGAGGAAAGCGATAGCCGAAGCCGCCCATCAGACGGACGTAGCGAAGCAGCTGGCGCCACAGGAACTGGATGATGCTGCGCGCCCGTTTCTGGTTTGACAGGCGGTTCTGATCCAGCATGCCACCGGTAAAGGGAAGCAGAACCACTTTGAGCACTATCCCGAAGAGTCCGAACACCAGGTAGCCGCTGGCAATAGCCAGCCAGCGCCATTTGTGCCCGAGAAACAACCACAACTGCTTCATGTCTGGCGTGTCCACGTCCAGGCGCTAAGGTCTGGGCAAGAGGGGGCGAATTCCGGCTGTGTTGTGTCCGCGACTGTGGCGGAACCTGAGGCAGGTGCTGACGCAGGGCCGGAAGTTTGGGCGGACACCTGGTCAACAGTGAGGCCGGAAATGCGGCCCGATGTGAGGCCGGAAGGGGTTGTCCAGTGATTATGGCCGGCTTCCAGTCGGGCAATGACGCCGGCATCTCCCTCTGAATTGATGGCGGATTGATTGGCGCCTTGCGCGTCTGCAGGCGCTGATGTGTTTAGCGGGCCCCGGGACAGGCGCCATTGTGAGCCGCGGGTGATCAGCAGCGCACAGGCAAAAGGGAACGGTTCCCTGTCGATTTTGACGTCGTACTGCGTATCCAGCGGATCCTGGGCGCAGATGACCAGGACGCGTTCGGCCCCGTCCTGGAGCAGGAGCCAGGCATCAAGCAGGGCGTTTTCAATGCCATTGTCGCGCGCGGAAATGGCAGACTGCTCGGCTTCATTACTGTGCTGAATGGCCAGTTGGCCGCCTATGGCATTGTGGACCGAGAGTCCAAACGAGGTGGGCGATACGCCTTCTTTCTTTGCCAGGGCAATGAGCAGCTGGAAACTGCGGTTAATTTCGCCATTTCTGGAAGAAAAGACCACCGGACATGACGGATTGTCCTGAAGAATGGGCCAGGCAGCGGCAAATACCAGACGCGACAGGGGGCTAAGGCGCCGCCGCTGCATGGCCGGCAGAAAATCCAGGTTTATGGCGTCGGATGCATTTTGCTGACGGACGGCCTCTTTTTCCTGTGCGCTGCTTGCATTGAGCCACTCTGCCCATTGAGACGACGCCGCCAGGCCAGGGGCCAGGGCGTTCTTTTGGGAAATGGTCAGTTCAAAGGAAAACATGAGGCAGATACCTGTTTTTAGGCTTCAATTCGGGTAAGAAAGGTAAAAGTTCGGTGCCGGAATCATTATAATATGTTTCAGAGTATGACAGAAGATGGCATAATCCACAGGTTCCATGCTACCTCGGGTTTCCGAGTGTGGCATCAGAACAACCATTGCCGGCGCGCGAAGCAACATCACGCGGCGGGCACATGCTCCGCGTTTTTACAGACAGGGGACGGCAGAATCTGATTATCAGTATCCGCCAGTCACCATGCTGACCCGCGGTTGCCCCAACAGGGCGAGTCGCGGCGTGTCACCTGCCCCTTTAGTCCATGCAGTGTACCGGCTTCTTTGATATTACTCAGGAGTTTGTAATGACGAGAAAAATTTCACTCATCAGCGTCGCAGTGACGCTGGCTGTTATGAGTGCACAGGTTCAGGCGCGCGATACCCGCTATGACCTGCCGATTGCGCAGGCGCTGTCTTCTCCCGAAGCCGCTGCGATCATGGATAAATCCATTACCATGACCTTCGGACGCAAGGGACCGGGTCAGGTGATAGAAGCCAATGCCGTTACCAACAAAAAAACCAGCCGGCTGGGCAAGGGCAGTGACGAAAAAGCCTGCGCCTGGGTGTTTCTGTCTGCCTATAAACAGTTGCAGCAACGCGCCCGCGAACTGGGCGGCACAGGCGTGAGCAATATTGTGAGCTATTACAACAAGAATGAGAATGCCAGCACCACAACCTATGAGTGTCATGCAGGTTCAATTGTGACCGGTGTTGCACTCAAGGGCGATATTGTTCGATAAACGCCTATTTATTGCCTGCCCGATCTCCACATAAAGCAGGTCTGGGAGCCATGCAGCCGGACCGGTATTGCAAACCGGTCCGCTGTCAGGCATTCACAACCTTTCTGTCATGAACGACGCTTTTACAATCAACGGCGTTTCTATAGCGACGTTTCTATAGCGACGTCGTAAAACCGCCATCCACGGCCAGCGTCTGGCCCGTGACGAAAGACGCTTCCCGCGAGGCCAGATAGCACACGGCGTTCGCAATGTCTTCGGGGTCACCCCATTTTTTCTGTGGGACGCGTTCAAACAGCCAGCGATTGAAGGTGTCGTCGTTCTGCAGTGGCTCGTTGAACTCTGTAGCAATATAGCCCGGTGCCACGGCATTGACCGTGATATTGTGCGGACTCAGTTCCACAGCCCATTGACGGGCCAGGGCGTGCAGGCCGGCCTTGGCCACCGTATACGCAGAGATGTCCCTGCGACCCTGCAGTCCGGTAATGGAACCGGTCAGAATGATACGGCCATATTTTTGTGCAACCATTTTCGCCGCCAGATGACGGCCCAGCGCCCACTGAGCAGTCAGGTTCATGGCCAGAATCTCTTCAAAATTCTGCAGCGGAAAGGTGAGCGTACTTTCCCGATGGGTCATCGCGGCATTGGCCATGAAAATGCTGATGGGGCCATGTTCGCTTTCCAGCTGATCGACCTTGGCCGTGGCCGCGTCAATATCACCAGCATCGAAGGGCGCGTCAATGATGTCCAGCCCGGCCTCCCGCAGCTTATTGCCCGCCAGCGCCAGCGTCTCGGCGCTTCTGCCGTTGATCATCACCCGGGCACCCTGTTCGGCCAGCGCTTTTGCCGTGGCCAGCCCGATACCGCGACTGGATCCGGTGATCAGCGCTGTCTGTCCCGCCAGAGAAAAGCGCGAAGAGGTATCCGGCTTAGAAGTTGACATTGGCCGCCCCCTTCAGTTGCAGCGTCTCGCGCGCTTCGTCAGGCGTGGCAATCTGCAGGTTCAGGCCTTCGAGCACCTGACGGATCTGGCTGACCTGGTCGGCGTTGGATTCGGCGAGCTTCTTGGGGGCGATCCACAACGAGTCTTCCAGGCCCACACGTACGTTCGATCCCATGCTGGCACCCATGGTGGCCAGTGGAATCTGATTGCGTCCGGCACCCAGGATAGACCACTGATAATCCTTGCCGAATAGGCGATCGGCTGTGCGGCGCATGTGCATCAGATCCTCAGGGTGCGGGCCGATGCCTCCCAGCAGGCCGAAGACGGTCTGCACAAATGGCGGGGATTTGACCAGTCCGCGGTCCATGAAGTGCGCCAGGTTGTACAGGTGGCTGACGTCGTAGCATTCGAATTCGAAGCGCGTACCATTGTCATTGCCCAGGCGAAGAATGGTTTCAATGTCCTTGAATGTGTTCTTGAAAACCACGTCGCGGCTTTTCTCCAGGTGCTCGCGTTCCCATTCATGCTTGAACTCCTTGAAGCGATCCAGCATGGTGTACAGGCCAAAGTTCATGGAGCCCATGTTCAGCGAAGCCAGCTCAGGCTTGAAGGTGGTAGCAGGACGCATCCGTTCTTCAACGGTCATATGCGGGCTGCCCCCGGTGGTGATATTGATGACCGCGTCCGTCTCATTCTTGATTCTTTCCAGGAAAGGCTTGAAGAAGGCGGGGTCCTGCGTGGGGCGTCCATCCTTGGGGTCGCGCGCGTGCAGGTGCAGAATGGCAGCGCCGGCTTTGGCAGCCGCAATGGCATCGTCGGCAATCTGGTCTGCCGTCACGGGCAGGTGCGGTGACATCGTGGGCGTATGAATGCCGCCAGTGACGGCGCAGGTGATGATGACTTTACGGTTTGATGTTGATGAGCTCATGTTGCGTTATCCAGTTTCAGAAAAGAAAAAGTGGGATGGGGATATGCCCGCTGTTGATGATTGTTGGCTGTCAGTGATTGTCAGTCGCCGGTGAAGGTCAGCTGTCGGCCGGGGGTTCCGACCCGGTCCCGGCTTTAAGCTTGTGCGCAGCCAGGGCCATCAGTCGCTCATCGCGCCAGGCACGACGTGCAGCCAGGTCTGTCGCAGGCAGTGCGTTTCGACGCGCCGCAGTAACCGATTCGATCAGTGAGGCAGGCCAGGGTGCCGTGTCCGTCTGTGTTTTCGACAATTCCTGATACAGAGGGCCATAGCGCTGCGCGTAATCATCGATGCCGGCAGGCGCGTTCAGATCGATGGTTTCAAACGGGCCCATAAATGACCACCTCAGACCCAGGCCATCGCTGACCGTGGTGTCCAGATCTTCCACCGAGACATAACCCTGTTCAACCAGCCTGAAGGCCTCGCGCAGCAGGGCGCCCTGCAGACGATTCAGAATGAATCCATTGATTTCCTTAAGCACAGTCACCGGTTTCTGCCTGACGGCCAGCATGACTTCCCGGGTTCGTGCCAATGCCTTGTCGCCAGTCCACGGCGCGCCA
>JBEBTQ010000295.1:0-4766 GCA_040393685.1 Advenella kashmirensis
GGCTGAACATTCACCGGGCCTAGCGGAATCCACCGATAGGCGCCATTGACCTCATTGCCGATATGGGGGATCAGCACCAGGACCAGCATAAACATGGATGCCAGAAATAACGGGAGGGTAAATTTCTCCCAGACCTGCATGGGCAGGGAGATGGTAATGGCAAACCCCACCAGCCCAATGGCGATAAAAATCAGGTGACGCACAAAAAAGTAGTAGCGGGTTGAGTTGGCGTACTTGGGACCATCCACAAGCGCGATCGAGGCTGAAAAGACCATCAGCAGGCCAAACATCAGCAATGCGGCAACCGCTGACGCAAGCAGCAGGTCGTAATTGCGCATTTTGGTACGGCCAGGTTTGACCGCATTGACGCTTGCCCTCAGATCGCCCAGCAGACTCATGCCACCTCTCCATTATCCAGTGCAAGCTCGTGCACGGCAGAGGAAAAGACCTCTCCGCGATGTGCATAGCTTTTAAACATGTCAAAACTGGAGCATGCCGGCGACATCAGTACGGCATCGCCTTCCTGGGCCAGTTCCAGCGCCTGCGCAACGGCCACCTGCATGGAATCGGCACGATGGCAGGTCACGCCGGTATCAGCCAGGGCCTGCTCAATGACATCTGCCGCCTCACCAATCAGCACCACCGCGCGGGCCGTGCGTCTGACGGGCGCAGCCAGCGGTGAAAAATCCTGCCCCTTGCCCACGCCGCCGGCGATCAGCACAATGTTGCGTCCCATGCCGTCCAGTGCAGCCACGGTTGCACCCACATTGGTGCCCTTGCTGTCATTGAAGAAATCCACGCCACGGATACTGCGTTCAAACTGTGTACGATACTGGCCAGGCGCAAACTCACGCAGGGTATTGAGCATGGGACCCCAGCCTATCCCCACTTCGCGACAAAGCAGCATTGCGGCCTGTGCATTCATCATATTGTGCAGCCCGCGAATCTTCATGGCATCGCCGGGCATCAGCCGCTTGATCAGGCCTGTCTTGCGACGAGGCTTCTCTGCATTTTTCTTGCGTCGCGTACCAGGTGCCTCGGGCAACTCGAAATCATCGTGTTCGCTTGCCGTAATCCATAAGACACCGTGTGCACTCTCCATGCCAACGTCACCCACCAGCACGGGTTCATCCGAACCGAAACTGCGCACTTCGGTGTCCTTGACATCCTCAACCATCTGCAGCACCGCAGCATCGCTTCGATTCACAATGGCAATTTTGCTGGCGGCAAGCAGGCTGGCCTTGGCGGCACCGTATTCCTGCATGTCGAGATGCCAGTCCAGATGATCCTGGGTCAGATTAAGAACAACCGATGCATCAGGTGCCAGCGAACGCGTTGTGTGCATCTGAAAACTGGACAGCTCCAGCACCCAGACCTCCGGCAACGCATCTGCGTCCAGTGCCTGCATCAGCGCGGTCAGGGCTGAAGGACTGATATTTCCGGCGGCAATGGCGGTTTTACCCGCGGTCTGCAGCATCGCCTGGGTCAGCGACGTCACGGTCGTTTTTCCATTGGTGCCCGTCACTGCCAGCACTTGCGGGTGATAATCCTTGTCCTGCGTGAGCTTTGTCAGCGCCTGCGCAAATAATTCGATTTCGCCGACAATGGCAATCTGGCGTTCCTTGGCCTTTTCCAGAAACGCAGCCAGCGCTGGTTCGTGCGGAACCAGTCCCGGACTCAGTACCAGCGCCTGCACACCCTCCAGCGCCTCATCGGTCAGCGCCGCCGATCCCAGAAAGTGGGTGACCTCGCCTTCTGCAGCAGCAGCCTGCAGGGCAGATAGTCCGGGCGGTGCCTCGCGTGTGTCCGCAATATGCAGGGATGCGCCCTGACGCAGGCACCAGAGTGCTGCAGCCACGCCGGTCTCGCCCAGGCCGAGAATCAATACACGAGAAGGAAACGCGGACACGCCGCCAGTATTGGAACTCATCGCAATTTAAGAGTGGCCAGTCCGATAAGAACCAGCATCATGGTAATAATCCAGAAACGCACGACGACCTGGGTCTCTTTCCAGCCGCCAACTTCAAAATGGTGATGCAGGGGCGCCATACGCAAGATCCGCCTGCCGGTACCGGTTTTCTTCTTGGTGTATTTGTACCAGCACACCTGAATCATGACGGACAGCGTTTCAGCAACGAAAACGCCCCCCATAATAAAAAGCACAATTTCCTGACGCACAATCACGGCGATGGTGCCCAGCATGCCTCCCAGGGCAAGCGCACCCACGTCGCCCATAAACACCTGTGCGGGATAGGCATTGAACCAGAGAAAGGCCAGGCCTGCCCCGCCCAGCGCGGCACAAAGTACCAACACTTCCGAGGCCCCGGGGATATAAGGGAACAGCAGATATTTGGAATAGTCGACCCGTCCCACCACATAGGCAAAAATGCCCAGCGCACTGCCCACCATGACAGTTGGCATAATGGCCAGTCCGTCCAGGCCATCCGTCAGATTCACGGCGTTACTGGCGCCCACAATAACCATCCAGGTCAGAATGGCGAAGCCGAATACGCCCAGCGGGTAGCTGACGCTTTTGAAGAAAGGTACGATCAGATCGGCACGCGATGGCAGCGGCATGGTAAAGCCACTGGTCACCCATGACCACATCAGGCGAAAAATATCCGCATTGGCGGGCGCCGATACGGCGAAGGTTAAATAAACTGAAGCAATCAGACCGATAATGGCCTGCCACATGAATTTTTCCCGGGAAGACATGCCCTCGGGATTGCGATGCACCACCTTGCGATAGTCATCGACCCAGCCAATGGCGCCAAAGCCGAAGGTCACCAGCAGAACCACCCAGACAAAGCGATTACTCAGATCGGCCCACAACAGGGTTGTAATGCCGATGGCAATCAGAATCAGTGCACCGCCCATGGTTGGCGTGCCGTTTTTTACCAGATGCGTTTCCGGCCCGTAGCTGCGAACGGCCTGACCGATCTTCAGTTCGGTCAGCTTGCGGATCACACGGGGACCGGCCAGAAGACCGATAAAAAGGGCGGTCCCGCAGGCAAACATGGCCCGCAGGGTAATGTACTCAAATACACTCAGAACGGAAAACGTGCCGGAAAGCCAGCGGGTGAGTTCATACAGCATGTCCGGCCTCTTTCTGTTCCGACCAGGACAGCAAGTCCTGCACTACCCTTTCCATCCGCATTGATCTCGAGCCCTTTACCAATATGCTTGCGGGCTGTCTTGCAACGACCCTTTTTGCGATTTCGTGAATATCTGTCATATGTTCTGCCGTGGCGCCATAGGCGCTCGCGGTTCTTGCCGTGGCATTCCCATGCGTAATCACATGTGTAATGCCTTTGCTGCGGGCATAATGCCCCACTTCTTCATGCATTTGCGGACCGTTTTCGCCCACTTCAGCCATATCTCCCAGGACCAGCACCGCGGGAGCAGGAAGCGTGGCCAGGACATCGATCGCTGCAATTACCGAGTCCGGATTCGCATTATACGAGTCATCGACCAGTGTAATGCCGCCAGACAGGGTATGGGCGCGCATTCTTCCCTTGACGGGATGAAAAGCCTGCAGACCATCACGGATATGTTCCAGGGATATCCCTGCTGCATGACCGCAGGCGGCAGCCGCCAGACTGTTGCGCACATTGTGCATCCCGGCAATTGACAGTCTCACACTGATATCACCCGCCGGTGTTTTCATGACAAATGAAATGCCCAGCGGATCTGCAGTCACGTTTTCGGCACGGAAATCGGCGTCTTCAGACTGACCGAAAGTCAGGATGCGCCGCTCGCCGGCCAGCCCGCGCCACAGATCGGCGTAGGGCTCATCGGATGGGAAAACAGCTGTACCCCGGGCGGATAGCAAACGAAATACCTGCCCATTTTCCTGAGCCACCGCCTCTACCGTATGCATGAATTCCTGATGTTCGCGCTGGGCATTGGTGACCACGGCAATATCGGGCTCCACCAGAGTGGCAAGCTGTTCGATTTCACCGGGATGATTCATGCCCAGTTCCAGCACGGCCAATTGATGATCCTGCGTCAGTCTAAGCAGACTGCGCGGCACACCCCATTGATTGTTCAGATTGCCTTCAGTGGCAAAACGATGTTTCTCACCAACGGCCGCGGCCAGAATGGACGAGATCATTTCCTTGGTCGTGGTCTTGCCATTGCTGCCGGCAACGGCAATCATGGGAAAGGAAAACTGGCGCCGCCATGCATGCCCCATGCTCATCAGGGCCGTTGTCGTGTCGGCAACCAGAATCTGCGGCAGCACCACCGATGGATCACGCCGGCTTACCAGCGCTGCAGCCGCGCCGCTTCGAGCAGCGTCGGCGATAAATTCGTGGCCGTCATGCACCTCACCACGAATCGCAATAAACAGGCCGTTTTCCGGAATGTGGCGCGAGTCGGTGGAAATCTGCGGCTGATCGCGCAGCAGCAAGCCCAGGCGGGACCATTCCAGATCATCAAAGGGATGACGAACGTGATTGATTTCCTGATAGGTCTCATGACCCTTTCCTGCCACCAGCACCACATCGCCGGGTCCGGCTTTCAGAATCATTTCGACAATGGCACAACCGCGGTCCGGCTCGGCACGGGCGTCTTCGGGCATGCCCTTCAGAATATCATTGAGGATATCGCCTGGAACCTCTGTGCGCGGATTATCACTGGTCACCAGAACCGAGTCTGCCAGGCGCGCTGCAATCTGACCCATCAGAGGCCGTTTTGTCTTATCACGATCTCCGCCGCAACCGAAAACGCAAACCAGATTGCCACCACGGGCACTGGCCACAGGC
>JBEBTQ010000296.1:0-4752 GCA_040393685.1 Advenella kashmirensis
AGGGTAATCAGCCAGCCGATCACAAAAATCGTACTTACCTTGATCGTGTTGGAAAGGCTGGTGAGGGTCGCATTTTGCCCCTTTCTTTGCAAATCCGGGTAGCTGTTTTCACTGATCACCTTTAATGCCATGGGCATGACCAGAATGGCGGCTGCAGCCAGGCCGGCAATGCCGCTGACGGCAAGCAGGGCAACAAAAGACAGGATGCCGGTGAGCCAGTCGCTCATGGTGGCAAATCCCCAGCCAGATAATCTGCCAGACACAGACTGGAACCAGCCCCAATGCATGGTGGTATTGTCCAGCCAGTGATCCAGCGGTCCCCAGGCGAACACCAGCAAAATGATGGCTGCAATAAGTGCAATCACAAATGGCAGAACGATGGCAAACAGCATGGCCGGACGTAGCTGTGTGGCCAGCCCTTTGCTGAAGGCTGCAGCAATGCTGACATGAGGTCGGGAGAGAGTTGCTTTATTGGCGGGCATTTCGGGCGATGGCTGGCTCAAAGTTTGCGTCGGTACTGCGCCATGGGTTGATATCCAGACCGCCGCGGCGGGTGTAACGCGCATACACAGACAGACTATCGGGGGCGCAGGTACTCAGAATGTCGCAGAATATCTGCTCTACGCACTGCTCATGAAAACCATTGTGACCACGGAATGAGACGATGTATTTCAATAGTGATGCATGGTCAATGGCAGCGCCGGAGTATTCAATTTGCAGGCTGCCCCAATCGGGCTGACTGGTAACCGGACAATTGGATTTGAGCAGATCAGAACGCAGAGTTTCCTGCCGTGACTGTGTGGGATCTGCTTTCAGCAGCGATGCATCCGGCTGGTAAACGTCAATTTCAACATCCAGCGTATCGATCAGCGTGCCTTTTAGTTCGCCCAGCGACTCTGCTTTGAAGCTTGTCGGTTCAATCAATGTCACGCCAACCGGCGCGCCGGCCGCTGCACTCAGATCCTGCTGCATATAGGCAACAAGCGCTTCATGACCCGGCATGCGGGTCTGATTAAAAGAGTTCAGATACAGCTTGAACGATTTGGACTCAATAATATGCGTACTGGTTGACGGTACAACAAAGCGCGCCAGGGCGATTTGCGGTTTGCCTTTCTCATTCAGCCAGGACAGCTCATAGGCGGTCCAGATATCCGCGCCTTGCCAGGCGGGCGGCGGCTGCAGGCTCAGATGCGCGCGTCCTGTTTCCCTGGGAATGGGAAACAGAAGGGAAGGATCGTAGTGGTCTGGGTATTCAGTGTCTTTACCCAGCGGCGCATTGTGCAGATAAGACTCGGTCATAGAATGGTTCAGAGTGATTGAATGCGAATGGTACGTGCGTAAGAACGGCTGGATCCATTGCGATCGTCATTGAAAGCAATATCGCGACTGTCATCGCTGCTGTCTGACTCGTCATCGGTATCGGCTGGCGCCGCGCTTAACGTATCGTCAAACGTTTCGGCATCGAAGGCTTTGTCACCATTTTCATCTGCAATACCGGTGGGTTTGAGACCGGCAAAATCAAACAGATTGCGGTCCATCAAATGAGAGGGCGCAATCGCCGACAGTGCCTTGAACGTATTCCACACTTTCTTCGGACTTTCTTTTTCCCAGGCGGCAATCATGCGACTGACTTCCTTGCGTTTGAGGTTCTCCTGAGAGCCGCAAAGATTGCAGGGAATGATTGGGAACTGTTTGAGTTCCGAATATGCAATCAGATCCTTTTCTGCAATATAGGCCAGCGGACGAATTACCGTATGACGACCGTCATCAGAGACCAGTTTGGGCGGCATAGACTTGAGTTTCGCCGCGTAGAACAGGTTCAGGAAAAACGTCGCCAGAATATCGTCGCGATGATGGCCCAGGGCGATCTTGGTTGCGCCCAGTTCGCTGGCCACGCGATAGAGTATCCCGCGGCGCAGTCGAGAGCAGAGTGAACAGGTGGTTTTCCCCTCTGGAATCAGGCGCTTGACAATGGAATAGGTGTCCTGGTTTTCGATGTGAAAGGGGACACCCAGTTTTGTGAGGTATTCAGGCAGCACATGCTCCGGAAAGCCCGGCTGCTTCTGATCCAGATTGACGGCAACGATCTCGAAATTGATGGGGGCGCGCTTTTGCAGAGTCAGCAGGATGTCCAGCATGCTGTAGGAGTCCTTGCCGCCCGACAGACAGACCATGACTTTGTCGCCTTCTTCGATCATGTTGTAATCGACGATGGCGGTGCCGGCTTCGCGCATGATGCGCTTGGTCAGTTTATTCTCGTGCTGGCGCTGTTTCTGGGCTGCCTGATGGCTGGCTGCGGCGCTGGGGGTGGCTACGGTAGTCATGTTCGGACGTGTCTGTTTTCGCGTTGGAGCGAATCAGCGGCTGGCTTCCACTTCTATGCCGACGGCGGCACAGTCAGAGAAGGCCAGAGGTTTGCCGATACGCAGGCGTACCCGGTAAACGGCGGGAAAGTCGTTCAGAAGCCGGGCAATAACCATGTCGCCCAGCGTTTCAACCAGATGCACATGCGCGCGCGTACATTCTTCAATAATCGCTTCTCGCAACTTGCGATAGTCCAGTACACTGCGGATATCGTGATCGTTGACTTCCTGATCAACATGCATGTCGATATCGGCGTCAATGTGCAGGGGCTGGGTGGCGCGCAGTTCGTGCTCCAGAATGCCAATTCGGGCATCCAGCGCAAGGCGGCTGAAAAATATACGGCGAGTGGTCATGATAAATCAGTAAAAGGCTCCGGGAATTCCCGGATTTTGTTCAGGCTGCTATTGTAGTGTTTTCACCCCGGACTGGGGGGTACAATAGTGCCGGTAAAGATAAATTCATGATTAAACGAGGATTTTTCCCGAATGCAGCAGGCTGTTTATGATGCCATTGTCATTGGCGCCGGTCCCGCAGGCGCCTCCTGTGCGGTCTGGCTGGCACATATGGGTTTCTCTCCCCTGGTCATTGAATCCAGTGGGCGGGCAGGGGGACTAAGTGCCAGCAACCCGTTTGAAGATACCTGGAATGTGACTGCTCCCGGCCTGACCGGAGAGGAAGTTGCCGCAAAAATCAAGCTGAGTCTGGACAGTGCCCGAGTGCCGGTCCTCCTCAATTCTCATGTCACCCGCATTGAACGCGATGAGTCTGCGGCAGACGGCAAGAGTCATTTCAAGGTCTTTTTCGGCGCAGATCTGCCCCTGCATGCGCGTTTTGTGGTCATCGCCAGTGGCGTGGAGCCCAGAAAACCGCCGGAATGGAAAAAGGAAAAATACGAAAACGTGCTGATAGGTCCGGGTAAGCACGTGGCCAACTTTGAATTTGCGCTCAAGGACGTGGCCATACTGGGCGGCGGTGATAATGCATTTGAAAACGCAATTTTCCTGAAGGAGCGCGGCGCCAAATCGGTGCATATCTATGCGCGTACGCTGCGCTGCCAGCGCCATTGGCTGAAATTTCTGAAGGATTCGGACATGACTACCGGCTCCTATACCTTCGATCCGGAAACCCGGCAGGTCAATGGTCGAACTTACGATGCGATTCTGGTACTTTACGGTTATCGTGCAAGACTGCAGGGCATGGAAGATCTGGGTCTGGCTCTGGATGATCTGGGCTATGTGATAACAGATGTTCATACAACCGAGACCAATCTGCCGGGCATTTATGCGATAGGCGAGGTCACGCACCGCCAGCATCCCTGCGTGGTTACGTCCATGGCCGATGGGGTGGTCGCCGCTAAGGCGATTCAGAAGCAGCTTGAGGCAGCTGATGCCTGACCTGATCTATCTGCTCGCATAGTGCCGGCAAGCTTCGAATCAGCCTGTCGGCCGGTCGAAAAAGGATATCCGGGTCCTGGCCAATAATCTGGTCTGGCTTCAGTCTCAGACCGATACTTGCCAGCGTTCGCGAAATCGCCTGTTGCTCAGCATCCTTGGCTTTTGCTGCAAACAGTACCATCTGCGGGTGCGCGATAAGCAGCTGCTCCCTGCTCACAATCGGCGCGGGAGCCGTCAGCGATGCAAACGCCGACTCAGCGCCACAGGCATGCAGCGCGTCCATCACAAATGAATTGTTTCCCAGCGTATATAGCGGTTCGCGGCTGACCAGCACAAAGACGCTGACCGGGGTCACATGCTCATATTTGGTACGGGTCGACGACAGGATGGTCTGCAATTGCCGCACAGTATCGTCAGCCGTCTGTTGCGTCCCGAACAGACTTCCCAGCTCTCCAATATCACGAACGACATCATCCAGGGTTTGGGGCGCCTGGTAGCGAATGGGGATGTTAAGTTTCTGTAGGGCCGGGTCACTCTGGTTTGCCCCGTTTCTGAAACCCCAGGCCAGAATCACCGAGGGATGAAGCACGGCAATGCGTTCGATATTGGGAGTCACACCGCTGCCTACCTTAGGCAGCGCGGCGGTAGCGGGCGGATAGTTGCTGCCTTCCGAGACCCCCAGCAGATGATCGCCGGCACCGGCCACATAGACCAGTTCAGTTAGATGGGGAGAAAGGGTGATGGCGGTCTTGTTCGATTGATGGGACGCAGAGGGATCTTCCGAATCTGGTGCCGGAGTTGATGCGGCTGGCTGGGCCTCAGCCCCTCTCTGTTCCAGTCTCAACGCGTGGGCTTGTCCCAGTCTTAATCCCTGATCCTGTCCCAGTCGAAGGCCTTGTGCCTGGCCTAGCCGCAGTCCCTGTCCCCAGACAGTCGATGTCGCCGGACTTGAATCCTTCCAGCGCCTTGATGCGCTCTGCCTGCGAGCGGTCGC
>JBEBTQ010000297.1:0-4731 GCA_040393685.1 Advenella kashmirensis
ATTGACACCTAGAAAATTTTTCAATTCGGCTGTTTGCGGTCTTTCGAAGATGTCCTCGGGCGTTCCCGTTTCCCAAATACAACCGTTATGCATAAATACAATCTTGGTTGCGACATTCCTGGCGAACTTCATTTCGTGCGTCACCAGAACCATTGTCATACCCTGTTTGGCCATGTTGGACATGACCTTGAGTACTTCACCAACCAGCTCGGGATCCAGTGCCGAAGTGACTTCGTCAAATAGCATGATCTCCGGACCCATTGCAAGACAGCGTGCAATGGCCACACGCTGTTGCTGACCGCCTGACAGATTGATCGGATAGGCGCCGGCCTTTTCTTGTAAGCCAACCTGTTTCAAGACATCCATCGCGAGTGCATTGGCTTCGCTCTTCTTTACTTTCCTGGTCAGGATTGGCGCCAGCGTGATATTGCGCTCCACAGTAAGGTGGGGAAAAAGGTTGTACTGTTGGAACACGATGCCCATGCGTTGGCGAAATTCACGCAACTTGGGCATGTGCTGGTGCACAGGTATGCCGTCAACCTTGATGGATCCGGCTTCGATGCTTTCCAGCGCATTAATGCAACGCAAAAGCGTGGATTTTCCCGAGCCTGATTTACCCAGAATGGCGACGATTTCACCCTTGTCGATGTCAAGGGAGACGCCCCGAAGCACCTCATTGTCATGAAATCTTTTATGAACGTTGTTGATTTCAATTTGTGCCATTTAATTTCCTTTCGAGTTTCCTTGACCAGAGTGTCAGCGGGAAGCAGAGCGCAAAATACAGAATCGCGACTATCGAATAAACCAACGTGGCCTGGAAGGTCGCTGCGCTAACCTGTTGGGCAGCGCGGGTAAGTTCAATGAAGCCGACCACCGAGGCCAGCGACGTTCCCTTGATCAGTTGGACCAGAAAGCTAACCGACGAGGGAATGGACAGCTTGAAGGCCTGTGGAGCGATAATGTAGGCGAACTGATGCCATTTGCTCAGGCCAAGACATGCACCTGCTTCCCATTGTTCTTGCTTGACTGCCGCTATGCTACCGGCCCAGATCTGACCGAAGTAGACGCCGGTATAAATGACATAAGCAATACTGACCGCCGCGATAGGCGGGATATCTATTTTTAGGAAAACAGGCAGGCCGAAATAGAAAAACATGAGCAGCGCGAGCAGAGGGATGCCCTGGATAAGCTGCAGGATAACTTCAGCAATAACCTTTGCAATAAGATGCTTTGATGATTTCATCAAGGCGAGCATCAGGCCCACGGGTCCGCCGAAGCACAACGCGATAAGTGTCAGGCCTATGGTCCACCGCAAGGCGACCAATAGTGTCAGGATGTCTGTGAATTCAACGAATCTCATGTTACCTACCCGTTGGCCAGCGAAAAGCGATTCTGCCGACTATGTACATTACGAATTTGCATGCCAGAACCAGAGAAAAATAGATCAGGCAGAGCACGGCATAGACTTCGAAGCTCAGATAACTGCGGCTCTCGACAAACGTAGCAGCGTGAAAAAGTTCATCCGCGGAGACCTGTGAGGCTAGCGATGTGCCCAGTAACAGAATGATGACTTGCGCCGTCAGTGATTGATAGACATTGCGTAAGGCTGGCAGGATGACGATGTTGCGATAGATCTGGAATTTGGTCAGACCCAGACATTCACCGGCCTCTACCTGTGCCCGCGGGATTGAATCCAGGCCAGAGCGGAATATTTCAGTCGTATAGGCACCGAAGTACAGACTTAGCGCGATCGTGGCAGCAACGAAAGGAGAGAACGATATGCCCAAATCCGGCAATAGAAAAAAAACGACGAATAGCTGGATGAGCGAAGGGGTGTTTCTGAAAAATTCGACATAGAAATAGATCAGTTTTTGCAGCCACGGGCGTTGGTTTCTGTACAGAAACGACAGCAGCAATCCGATCAGGATGCCTGCGGCTACGCATAGTATGGTGAGTTCAAGTGTACCGATGAGACCATCGATAAATTGATGCTGATACCTCTCCAGTTGGCCAAAGCGAAGGTTCATGGCGTTTTCCTTCTAGCCGAAGTAAGTTTTGTAAGCACTCACAACGGCCCCGGAATCCATGCCGTAGATGAAATTCCATTTGTCGAGACAGGTGCAGGGGTGCGAAATACCGAATTCAAGAATATCGCCTATCTGCATGGATTCTTCAGATCGAATGAAAGCATGCTGATCGTTCAACTGGGTTACCTGAAAGTGCTCGGCGTTTGTTGATAGCGCCTTGCCGTCACGATAAAGACCGCAAACCCGAGGCAGATCCAAATCGTGAGATACATCCCGCTTTCCCATGCCACATATATACAGGCCTTGTTCCGGATTGGACAATACCTCGGCCCATACGCGTAATACGGGCTGGAAATGTCTTTCCTGCTGTCCCGCCATTCTGGCGAGCGTTTCGTTACGTTTGCAGGCTCCTGCCAACGCTTTTTCATAGACGCCATGGTCAAAAAAGAATATGGCGCCGCTGCGAAGTATCGTATTCAGGCCACGGTCTGCCTGTTGGTGAATGGCTTCGCAAACCAGATCAAAATAGGAAGAGCCACCCGCAGTGAAGATCACTTCTTCAAGATTCAACAGGCGTTTTATGGTGCTTGCGCTTTCCAGGCCGAAAGATAGCAATTTCCTGATTTTCGCTACTTTCTCACTTTCGCTATCAGCTTCGGCTGAGCCCTCATAAACCGCAACGCCTTTGACTTGAATGAACGGTTCAGACTGTCTTGCAAAGTCGAGCAGACTGTCTAACTGTATCTGATCGCGTACACCAGCCCGACCGGCGCCTAATTCCAGTAAAACCGCTATCGGACGGCCACAGGCTTTGCTTGCTTCGATCAGGGAAGTGAGAGTGGCGTTTGAATCAGCAAATACCAGGCATTCTGCGTCGGGGTACTTTGCCAGAAGCAATCCCAAACGTCGCCCTGAGTTGACGCCGCCGATTTCATTGGCAAATATCAAATTGCGTATGTCATGCCGCAGCATAACTGCCGCTTGCTGGATATTGGCGACCGAGGCACCCCATGCCCCCGCGTTGATGAGCCGTTTGGCCAGTGCGGGCGACATGGGCGTTTTGGCATGAGGAGCGATCTGCACCTGCTGTTCCCGACAATATTGCATCATCAGCGCGATATTGGCATTGAACCCCGGTTCGTCCATAGTGAGAACGGGTAAAGGCATATTGCCCGATTGGGGGGCGAGGTTCTGGGCGGCAATCGTTGAGGGGGCGATTTGCAGGCCAGGCGGTATGCCGCGCACGAGATCCATTAACACTTCAGACATATGCAATATTCCACTTGAAAGAATTTCCGGCGCATGCAAATTACATGTTTCGGAGTGCTGTTTGAGTCGAATGTTAACGTTAACATTCGACTCAAACAAATTAGTAATTACCCTAGGCTCTGCCGCTGGCCTACGGTAAATGCTTGGTTTTGGCACTCGTGTTGTTTAATGTGTAGTCGTCTCAGGACAGAATACGAAAAGCGCTGACGGACACGAAATCCGCCATAAAAACTAATCCTACGACCAGTAGGATCGAATAACCAATATCAGCAGCCGTCTTGCGATAAAGCGCGATGGCAATGGCGAAGATAAGCAGGATGACCAGCCGCGTCAGGAAGAACGGTAAATCCGCTTTTTAGAAAGAGCACATACATAGACAGCGTGTCAGGCTGACCTTCTTCGGCAAAGAACATGCAGGCGGTATTGCGCCGCTCGATAGAATAAAAGGGCGACGGTGGATGCAATATAGAAAAATGCAAAAATCAGATAGGACAAATTAATGAGGGGCTAAAGGATTATAAAAGTTGTGAATCAGCCCTTCTTATGCCCGGTAGGTTTTCCTACTTCCTGGTCTTCCAGGACGCACTGATTTGTCTCCATGTGCCCCTGAACATGATGCTACCAGCCACAAGGCAAACGGTGCCTAATAGGATAATACCGTAAGCAACACCCTGAGAACCAAAATGCTGGTATAACCAGCCCGACTTCTCGACCTGCTGCGCGGGCGTGCCCAGGCGGTAAAAGCCGTTGACGAATGCGGTGATACCGACAATCAACATCATAATGCTTCTGGGCATATTTTTCCTGCATCCGTTACTGATGAAATCCAGCGTGGGGCATGTCTGCATGTTGCTCCACATATGCTGCAATAGTGTCAGGATCGGTCTGGCCGTTCGCAAACACAATTGACATATCCGGAGACCAGCGGTCAATTATTCTTTGCCATAATCTGCTCAATTCGCTACCGAGCAATTTGTTAAAATGGGTACGCGTATAGAAATGCAGGCCGACCAGAATCAGCAAAAGAACACCGGCACCGGCACTCACAAGGACGGCAAACAGCATGAAGTCGCTCATGAGCCAGCTGAAAAAAGCATGTATCTGCTCTGTGAACGGCCCGAATTTTGACAGCAGAAACACAAGCAGTGCAAAGCCTGTGACCACATAGGCGATCAGGTTCATGCATTTTTGAGCGCTGGCAAAATGCCGGTGGCGACGAGTGAAGTCACTGTATCCGGTGGCCTGCTCCAGTCTCGTGGCCTGCTGGTAGAATTCATCGGATTTTTCAACTGGGATATTTCTGGAGTCGATCAGTTTGTGCATGCTGTCCAGTTGCCGTTTGGCGAACCGCATCGCCTGTAGAGATGCACCGAATGTAAAAAGAAAATTCAATAAAAAAATGTCGGCTTGCGCCCGTTCCTGGGCCGATAAATAA
>JBEBTQ010000298.1:0-4729 GCA_040393685.1 Advenella kashmirensis
CGCTGTTGATGCGCGGCCCTATGTAACGTATGCAGTGGGACTGCGGTTCAGCGAGAAGCGACGCGCTGTCCTTCAAGGCGACGTGCACCGTTATAACGCTTGTTCCAGTACACATTGTCCATTTTGTCTACGCGAACAACAGAGCCGGTACGTGGAGAGTGTACAAATTTGTTCTCGCCAACATAAATGCCGACATGCGAGTAGCGTTTACCCCGGGTATTGAAAAATACCAGATCGCCGGGTTTGAGTTCGTCGCGCTCAACAGATTCGCCCACTTGCGCCATGGATGAAGCGACGCGTGGCAGGTTGACACCCATGTATTTACTTGCGGTGTAGTAGATCAGGCCAGAGCAGTCAAAACCGCCCTTGGGAGTTGTACCGCCAAAACGGTAGCGCACGCCAAGATAGTTCAGTGCTGCTTCAGCCAGTTCGCTGGAGGCAGATACGGGCGAATCGATTGCGGCGTCCTTGTTATTGCGACGCTGCTTGGCCTGAGCGATCAGGTCACCGATAGGGTCTGAAATACGAGGATCCCATTCAGATACAGGTTTTGCAGTTGCTGCATCAACCACGCCATTTTGCGTGATAATGAGTTTCTGGGATTGTTCCTGATCAAGATCGTCGGCGATGGCGACGTGGGAGAAAGTGAAACTACCGAGGGAAATGCAGAGGAGGGAGAACATCGACCGTCGAATACGGCTACGGAAATGGCTAAAACTAACTAGGGAGTGTGGGGGCATAGTCGTTACATATCGTAAATTATAGGGTGTCCGAACTAGCTTTTCCAAAAGCTGAGCAAATTCTACATAAAAATCAACGCAGTCACAACTGATTTCTAAAGATTTTCTAGATAGAAATTAAGAAAAATTGACAATTCCTGGCAAAAAAAGGCAGTTTCATTTGCACACTTACATTAATTTTGAAATTAGCCGAAATTAGTGTTTTTTAATAACTTCTTGCGTTAAGTTCTGCGATTGTTACAGTTCAATATTATGTCAGGATCGTATCTGTCTGAATGTAAAAATAAAATTCAATTGTGACTTATTGGTGCAGATAGAACAAATAACCACGCGCGCCTGTCGATTTTGGATTGTCATCAACCTGTCATGTTAATGGCGCCATGCAAATGAACTGCATAGAGAAAATAAGAAGAAATTTAATACAGTTGAACTTTATTTACGGGCGCAGTGGTTGGCGTCCAATGAAATTTAATGGATTCGTTATATCGATCCGTTATATCTTTAGCACCGCGCCCGCATTCTGTGTTCTACAGGTTGTTGCTGATTACCTTTTAATTTATTCTCGGCTAATATATATAGAACAGGGCTGCCGTCAATTGCCTGCCAGGCCCGCAAGATATATCAGCTTTAACTATTTAACACTATATGTTCAGGAGACCGCTTATATGTCCACTTCAATTGAATCTGTGCTCGTCGAAAACCGCGTATTTCCGCCCAATGACGATTTCGTCCGGAATGCCACGGTTGCGGGTATGGATGCTTACAAAGCACTTTATAAAGAAGCTGAAGATGACTTCGAGGGCTTCTGGAAGCGTCAGGCAAATGAACACCTGCGCTGGGTCAAACCCTTCACGCAGGTTCTGGATTCGTCCGCAGCGCCGTTTTACAAGTGGTTTCCCGATGGTGAGTTAAATGTCTCATATAACTGTCTGGATAAGCACGTGCTTGAAGGCCGTGGCGATCAGACCGCGATTATTTTCGAAGCAGATGACGGCGCAGTCACACCGGTAACTTTTAAAGAATTGCTGGCACGGGTCAGTCGCTTCGCTAACGGACTGAAGCAGGCCGGATACAAGAAGGGCGACACGGCGATTATCTATCTGCCCATGTCAATTGAAGCGGTTGTGGCCATGCAGGCTTGCGCGCGGCTTGGCATCATTCACTCGGTTGTGTTTGGCGGGTTCTCTGCCAAGAGTCTGCACGAACGGATCGTTGACGTGGGTGCGTCTCTGGTTATTACCTCTGATGGTCAATATCGCGGCGGCAAAGCGTTGCCGCTGAAACCGGCGGTTGACGATGCGCTGGCACAGGCCAATACCGAAAAGGTTCGCTCAGTGATTGTTTACCGCCGCACGGGCGGCGACACCAGCTGGACTGAAGGCCGCGATATTTGGTGGAGTGATTTCGAAGCGAACCAGTCTGATGTGTGCGAGCCGGTCACCATGAATTCGGAAGACCCGCTGTTTATTCTTTATACATCAGGTTCCACCGGCAAGCCAAAAGGGGTGCAACACTCATCTGCCGGCTATCTGCTTTGGGCGCAACTCACGGTCAAGTGGACTTTTGACCAGAAGCCGGGCGATGTGTTCTGGTGCACGGCCGACGTTGGCTGGATTACCGGTCACACTTATGTGACCTATGGCCCGCTGGCTGCCGGTCTGACTCAGGTCGTCTTCGAGGGCGTGCCAACATACCCTAATGCCGGTCGGTTCTGGGAAATGATTGGTCGCCACAAGGTCACGACCTTTTATACGGCACCCACAGCGATCCGCTCTCTGATCAAGGCATCCGAGGCCGATGCCAAGGTGCATCCGAACAGCTTCGATCTGTCCAGCCTGCGTATCATCGGTTCTGTGGGTGAACCCATCAATCCGGAAGCCTGGGTGTGGTATTACAAAAACGTGGGTAAAGAGCGTTGCCCGATTGTTGATACATGGTGGCAAACTGAAACCGGCGGCCAGATGATCACGCCGTTGCCTGGCGCAACGCCACTCAAACCCGGTTCCTGCACGTTGCCGCTGCCGGGTATCTTTGCGGCCATCGTTGATGAAACCGGCGAAGACGTACCTAACGGCAAGGGTGGTTTCCTGGTTGTCAAAAAACCATGGCCTGCCATGATCCGGAACGTATGGGGGGATGATGAGCGTTATAAAAACAGTTATTTCCCACCTGAATTCCGCGGCTACTATCTGGCGGGTGACGGTGCGCAACGGGATGCAGATGGCTACTTCTGGATCATGGGACGTATTGATGACGTGCTGAACGTTTCCGGTCACCGTCTGGGTACCATGGAAGTGGAATCTGCCCTGGTATCGCACGAACTGGTTGCAGAAGCCGCCGTGGTCGGGCGTCCCGATGCAACAACCGGCGAAGCCGTGGTTGCGTTCGTGGTTCTTAAGCGTGAGCGTCCGCATGGCGACGAGGCCAAGGAAATTGCCAAGCAGTTGCGCGATTGGGTTGCCAAGGAAATCGGCCCGATTGCCAAACCTAAAGATATCCGTTTTGGCGACAATCTTCCTAAAACACGTTCAGGCAAAATCATGCGGCGTTTGCTGCGTGTAGTGGCCAAAGGCGAAGAGATCACGCAGGATGTCTCTACGCTTGAAAATCCGGCTATTCTTGATCAGCTGACCGAGTCCGTCTGATCCAGAGAATGGAGCCGGCTCAGGCCGCGCTCCTTTGCCGCCAATAAAAAAGGCTGAAATCCGTACTTATGGATTTCAGCCTTTTTCGTTGTCGCCTCATTTACACTGCGACCGGACAGACATCCATCCGGCCGATCAATGAGGCAGAATGCGAATTACATCCCGTTGTACACCGGACCTTCACCGCCCTGAGGCGCAACCCATACGATATTCTGCGTGGGATCTTTAATATCACAGGTTTTGCAATGCACGCAGTTCTGCGCATTGATTTGCAGGCGATCCTGGTTCTGATCGTCCTTGATGAACTCATAAACGCCGGCCGGGCAATAACGCTGTTCGGGACCGGCATAAACGCGCAGGTTGGTGTCTACCGGAACGGAAGCATCTTTCAGTGTCAGGTGCACCGGCTCGTTTTCTTCATGGTTGGTGTTTGAAATAAACACCGACGTCAGGCGATCAAAGGTGAGTTTTCCATCCGGTTTTGGATAGTCTATCTTCGTGCATTCGGCCGCCGGTTTCAGGCATTCGTGATCGGCTTTTTTGCGATGAATCGTCCACGGCATTTTGCCCTTGAAGACCAGTTGCTCAATGCCGGTCATGATGGTGGCAATGAACCGTCCTTTTTTGAACCACTGCTGGAAGTTGCGTGCCTTGTTCAGCTCTTCATACAACCAGCTTTGTTCAAAGGCGATTGGATAGGCCGACAGGATGTCCTGGCTGCGTTCGGCGGCCAGCGCTTCAAAGGCGGCTTCTGCTGCCAGTGAGCCCGTCTTAATCGCAGCATGGCTGCCTTTAATGCGACTGGCGTTCAGGAAACCTGCTTCGCAGCCAATGAGAGCGCCACCCGGGAAAACCAGTTTGGGCAGGGACAGCAAACCGCCGGCGGTAATCGCGCGGGCGCCATAAGCGATACGCTTGGCATTTTCGAAATAGGGCCGGATGCTTGGGTGGGTTTTATACCGCTGAAATTCTTCAAAAGGCGACAGCCATGGGTTGGCGTAGTCAAGACCAACAACCATGCCGACCATGACAATATTGTCTTCCAGGTGATACAGGAATGAGCCGCCGTAGGTATCCGAATCCAGTGGCCAGCCGGCAGTATGCACGACCAGACCTTTTTTGAATTTTGCCGGATCAATTTCCCACATTTCCTTGATGCCGATGCCATAGCTTTGCGGATCGCGGCCCTGATCGAGTTTGTATTTCGCAATCAGCTGGCGTCCAAGCTGGCCGCGAGAACCTTCGGCAAACAAGGTATATTTGGCATGCAGTACCATGCCAGGCTGGTAAAGCGCTGTCTGGTTGCCTTCACGGACCAGGCCCATATCCCCGGTGGCAACGCCG
>JBEBTQ010000299.1:0-4720 GCA_040393685.1 Advenella kashmirensis
ATCGCCGATCAGCTTTGCATCAGAGACAATCTTGCCTTCCGCTTTCCAGCGGTCATTCTCTTCCTGCACGCCTTTGTCAATTGCACTCATGATATTACGTTCGGCATCAAGCAGTGCGTCCGTCTGATTGGACCGGATGTCCACGGCCATTTTGGCATCGCCGGCAATAGAGTTGACTGACGTGCCGCCACCTACCGTTCCGACCGTGAAGGTTGTTTTCGGATCGGTGGGAACCTGAACATCGCCGATATGTGCGATCGCGCGACCCATGGCATGAATCGCGCTGGGCACCTTTCCAAAAGCGCCAAAGCTGTGTCCACCAGGGCCCTTGAATGACACTTCATAACGATGACTGCCCGTACCCTGAGTCAGCACTTTGTCCCCTTCTCCGGGTTCAAGACCGACCATACCATCAATATTCTTGTGCTCTTTGAAAATCGCTTTCATGCCGCGCAAGTCGCCAAGACCTTCTTCACCGGTGTTCGCCACAAACATAATATCGCCGACCGTGTTGATCTTCTGCTCATTCAGTGCCTTGATCCATGACAAAATCACTGAAATGCCGCGCGTGTCATCGCCAATGCCGGGTGCCAGCAGCTTGCCGCCTTCTTCTCTGACTTTGACATTGGTACCTTCCGGAAACACGGTATCAAGGTGAGCCGAAACCAGCAGCAGCGGACCATCGCCCTTCCCTTTTCTGATGCCTATCACATTTCCGGTTTCATCCATTGTTGCATCGGCCAGGCCTAGTTCCTTGAAGCGTTTGAGTACATATTCTGCACGTGTTTTTTCTTTGAACGGCGGTGCTTCAATTTCAGTAATTGTGCGCAATTCCTCAATGGTTCTGTCGTGGTCTGCCTTGATTGATGCCATGAGTCCACGGACTTGCTCAGCACTGTTGAGTGATGTAAGCGCGGTCTTCACATCGGCCTGCTGCGCACCGGCCATACTCATGGCACATGCAGCCGTCATACCAAGCAATAGCTGACCTGCAAAATGCCTGCCATCCAGGCACCTTGCGAATAGTCCCTCACCACGAGAACCTTTTAACACTGAGCGTGAGGGTGATGGCTCTTTTACTACCGAAATTTGCATTTGTGATTGCACGATTTGTCTCCCCTGAAAACTGAACTGTATGACTGCGCCCTGGTGGCGTCAAGTCAGTATTCGTCTCAAATCGTGTCTGTCGGAATTCTTCTGAGGCAATCCTCATTCAGGTCTTTGATATTGGTGACGCCCAGCAGACCAAGATCCCTTCTTATTTCGCCGGTGATTAGCTGAATCGCTCGGGCAATGCCTTTTGGACCGCCGACTGTTGTTGCATAATTGAATGGACGACCAATAAAGACGCATTGTGCGCCCAGTGCAAGCGCCTTCAGAATATCCGTGCCTCGGCGCACGCCACTATCAAGCATGACGGGCGTGTTGCCGGCCACATCTGCAATTTCAGGAAGTACACGCAGTGGCGAAATACTTCCATCGAGCTGACGACCCCCATGATTGGATACGATGATTCCGTCCACACCTGAAGAAATGGCAGTGACAGCGTCTTCTCGTCTGAGAATGCCTTTGATCACCAACCTTCCCTTCCATTGCGCCCTGATCGCACGCAAATGCTCCCAGCTGATATGACCACGATCGGCATAATCACGCAATACGTTTTTCGACAGGATGGGCGCGCCACGCGTTGCGAAGTTATTTTCAAAATGCGGCATGCCGTGTTTCAGACAGGTTTTGAGAAAGGTTCCGCAAACCCAGCGCGGATGCGTTATTCCGTCAAGCAGTAAACGCAATGAGGGTCTCAGTGGCGTGGAGAACCCTGCGCGAATATTGTTCTCACGGTTGGCGGCAACCGGCGTGTCAATGGTGATGACCAGTGTACCAAAGCCAGCCTGAGCAACTCGATCAATCAGCTTGGTGATCTCGTCTGAGTTTCCCGGCAGATAGGCCTGAAACCAGCTTTGTGGTGCGGCCTCCGCCACTTCCTCAAGTCGAATCAGGGACGAGCCACTCATAATCATGGGAATACCCGCGTCAGCAGCTGCTTTCGCCTGCACCAGGTCACCACGAAAGCCGGACAGCGCACTCAGGCCCATGGGCGCAATGCCGACCGGCGAACTGTATTGATTTCCCATCAGGGTCAATGTGGTATCAATTGCCGAGACATTGACCAACGCGCGAGGAATGAAGGCGTATTCCCGAAAGGCACGGCGATTGTCATCAACGGAGGCGTTGGTCTCCACGCCTCCTCTGATATATTCAAAAACCGGACGTGGCAAGTGCCGGCGCGCCATTTCCTCGAAATCATCAAGGCACAACGCCCTGTCTGTTCTTGCCATTTCAGTCCCCCAGATTGTTATTTGCCGCTTTCAGACCAGGGACTGGATTTCCAGAGCTCCTTGAATTCGTTTTCAGCGCTTTGCAGTTCATCATGATAAGCCTTAGTGTCCATGTACCGCAAGGGTACGAACATGGTTTTGGCTTTCTCTTTGAACTCGGGATCGTCAGAGGCTTTCTTTACTGCAACTCTCAGTTGTTCAGCAACATCTTCCGGCAGGCCTTTAGGTGCTGCAATACCTCGTAGCGAAGCCATGATGACGTCATATCCCTGTTCCTTGAACGTGGGTGTATCCGGCGCCAGTTCGCTACGCTTCTCGCTCATGGAACCCAGCAGACGTATGTCTGTGCCTCCCTTCTGATATGCCAGTACTTCACCCACATTCATGGCGGCAAGCATAATCTGCCCGCTCTGAATCGCATTGCGCACTTCTCCTGCGCCTTTGAATGGAACGTGATTTAGCGTCGTACCGGTCAGTTGTTCAAATTTCATCATCGCCAGATGATCATCAGAACCGACGCCGGTTGTCCCTACCGTCACTTTGCCTGGATTTGCCTTTGCATAATTTTCCAGATCCTTGAGCGTTTTGATCTCGCTTTTACCGCTGACGGCAAAGCCGTCAGGATCGTCGATCAGATTTCCCAGTAGATCAAAATCACTCCAGTGGTAATTGGCTTTACGTTCGATAGGAATGGTCAGAAGATTTGGTGTGTTGACGAAACCGATAGTGTAGCCATCAGGTTTGGCTCGCTTGATTTCAGAGAAACCAATTGCGCCGCCCGCACCGGGACGGTTGAGCACAACAATATTGGCGCCTTCGCCCAGATACTTCTGAATGTATGGTGCAATGGCTCGTGCCACAAGATCCGTTCCGCCACCCGGTGCGTACGATACGACCATGCTGATTGCATGTTCAGGATATTGCGCGTGCGCCTGTATGGGTCCGACAGCCAGCGTCAACGCCGCCAGCATGCCCATGATTGTCTTGTTCATCAAATGGTCTCCTGTCTAATTATGAAATGGAGTTGGGGCCCCCGGCCCTGAATAAAAGAGTCAAACAGATTCAGGAATTGGATTGCTGATTTGCATTCCGCTTCATGCGTGAACAATATGCAGCGGCGGTTTGCCTTCGGCCATCAGCAGAATCTGCTGTGCGGCCATCTTCGCCACGTTATGCCGACATTCATGCGAGACACCGGCAGTGTGAAACGTGGAAGCAACGCGCGCGTGTCCGAGTAGCGGATTGGTCGCTTGCGGTGGCTCCACTTTCCAAACGTCCAGTCCCGCTCCTGCCAGATGGCCACTTTCGAGCGCAGCATGAAGATCTTCTTCGTCATGAATGCCGCCACGTGCTGTCGAAATAAAGACAGCGCCTTTTTTCATCTGTGCGAATCGGGTGGCATTGAACATATCGCGTGTTTCGTTATTCAGCGGACAATGCAGCGAGACAATGTCAGACTCGGCAAGCAACTGATCCAGCGTCCTGTTGCCCGCCTGGCGAAGCTCAACATCCTGGTCTGTCAGATACGGATCGTAGACCACGACTTTCATGCCGATCGCGTTGGCCATTTGTGCCATACGGGAACCAATATGTCCCATTCCTACAATCCCGAGTGTTCTGCCAAATACCTCATGCCCCATCAGCGATTCGCGGGTCTGTGCTTTTTGCGCAATCAACGTTCTGTCAGATTCCACAATACGGCGCGACACGGCCAGTATCAATCCCAACGCCATTTCTGCAACCGAATTGGCATTGCCGCCGGCCTGATTCACAACCGTAATATTATGTTTGCTGCATGCAGCAACATCGATCGTGTCGTATCCGGCGCCCGACGAGGACACGCCCTTCAGATTCGGACAATGCTTCAGCAATGCCTCAGTCACGAACAGCCCTCCTGGCAGTTCGTCTTTGGCAGCTGATACGTGATAGTAGTCGGCAGTACTCAGCACTTCGTGCCATTCCTGTTCCGACGCTTTCACGTCAATAATTTTCAGATCAATATTGCTGTTTTCGGCAAGTAACTGATCAAAGACCGGATCAATCCACAAATTGGTTCTGACCACACATATTTTTTTTGTCATGCCTGTTACTCTGCTATTTGTCGTCGCCAGGCACATAGCCGAGTTTTGCGAGTTCTTTGTCTATCCAGCTTACGTCGAGTCGATCATTGTCGATATCTTTGATGATATTGACTTCAAGCTCATTCTTCTCAGTCGCCCATTTCAGAATATCGTCTGCTTCGTCGTATGGGACACAAAGCAGGCCATCTGCATCGCCGACGATCAGATCACCGGGTTCAATAACCATTCCGTCAAGGCTGATTGTCGTGTTGATTTCTCCTGGACCATTTTTGTATGGTCCCCGATGAGTGACGCCGGTTG
>JBEBTQ010000300.1:0-4688 GCA_040393685.1 Advenella kashmirensis
GCGATCACTGTCGCCGCGCCTGCAATCAGGTAATACCAGGATCCGCCCAGTGATACCAGGCGAAAACCACCAATCAATAAGGCCAGGCCCATCAGCGCCAGCACGACGCCAAAGACACGTGGCCACCATGGCCTGTGTGTCGTGTGATTATCTGTTGACACGTTTCTTCTCCCCATTTTATTTCAAACGTCGTTTGATTATATGTCTTATATAAGACTTTTCAAATGAAATACCTAATACTGTTAGGGGCATATGGGCAGCTTTGCGCCTTGCGCGTGTTCATTACTTCGATTCCTCTGGCGACTTACCGAGCTCGAGAGCGTTTGGTGCCCGATATGTACTTTGATGCCGCAAAGTATAAGAGACACGCCAGACGTAATGCGCAAAGGCAGAATCGGTCTTCCCCGCAATTACCTGTGTAAAATTGCATCTCTTCTCACAGAGAATGCCAGTTGAAATATAGCCGGCTCAACACAACTGAAATATGCACGCAACTGACTCATCCACTGATAACCTGACAGCTGATCCTGACATTACCCGCGTCCTGAAAGCGCTTGCCATGCAACGCGCCGCGCCGTGGCATCTGCCCGGCTATTATCTGGGTATCACATATGACACGGTCGATCACGACAAGGCGATGCTGAGCATGGATCTGGAGAGCAACAAGGATGTTAACGGACAGCCGCTACCAGTGGCCCTGTGTATCATGGCCGATGTTGCCCTGGCCGCTTCCATTCGCGGAGAAGTCGGCTTCGATACGCGACTGGCCACCATCAGCGCGAAAGTCACGCTTACGGGCAGTCATGCAACGCAGCCACTGGTCGCGAAAAGTCATTGTCGTTTTCAGTCAGATGAGAATGCCATTGCCGTCAGAAACAGCGGTGTCACGATATTTTCCGGGGAAACGGAAGTCTGTTTTGCTGAAGGCAGTTTTGCCGTGCTCGAGCGCCCGGCGGATCGCCCGACTCAATCACAACCCGATCATCATCTACTTGAGCAGATCGAGTTACTGGACGTCAACGACCTTTCCAGCCAGGAAGAAGACGCCTATCAACGCGCGCTCAAGGCAAAGGCTGATCGGGCGAGTGATAGAGCGATCGCCGAAAAGACTACATTTACCGAAGTGTTCTGGGGGCTGACACCCGTCAGCGAGGGACACACTGCGACCTGCGAAATCCATTGCGGACTGCATATTGGCAACCGGGTCGGTCATGTACAAGGTGGGGTGATGCTGGGACTGGCAATCAAAACCAGTCTGGCAACCGTCAAGGAAGGCTGGCGCATATTGGAGATCAACGCCAATTTCATTCGTCCGGGCACAGAAGGAACATTGACTGCCACCAGCCGGATTGTGAATTCAGGCCGAAGTCTTGCGCATGTGTTGTGCGAGATCAGGACAGAGACAGACCGTCTGGTGCTTCAGGCGCAGACAACAATGATTAAAGAATGAATATCCGAATAAATATCGCGGCACGTTTTTGGCGCTAGGGGTCAGATAGCAAGCGCTTGCACGACGATGCGTAGTGCATGAAGATAATAAAAAAATCACGCGAATAGAAATATGGGCGCTGACTGTGATGCCGCGCCCATCTCCTGCAGTTACCGAAAAACGGTCTGCGCTTTAGTCGTTCTGATTCTTAAGCGATGGCTTCTTCGTAACGACGTGCCACTTCCGGCCAGTTCACAACGTTATAGAACGCAGCGATATATTCCGGACGACGATTCTGGTATTTCAGATAGTAGGCGTGTTCCCACACATCAAGACCCAGTATCGGTGTGTTACCAGTCATCAGCGGACTGTCCTGATTGGCTGTGCTTTCCACAACCAGTTTTTTCTCTGGTGTCACGCTCAGCCAGGCCCAGCCACTGCCGAAGCGAGAAATGGCAGCTTTGGTGAACGCATCCTTGAACTTGTCCAGACCACCCAGGTCAGCGTCGATCGCCGCAGCCAGCTTGCCATCGGGATTGCCGCCGCCTTCGGGAGACATGACCTGCCAGAAAAGGCTGTGGTTGGCATGGCCGCCACCGTTATTGCGTACGGCGCCGCGGACAGATTCGGGCAGACTGTCGATATCTGCAATCAATTCTTCAACAGGAGGCGTGGGAAGCTTCGCGCCTTCCAGGGCCGCATTCAGATTATTGATGTACGTTTGGTGGTGCTTGGTGTAATGAATTTCCATGGTTTGCGCATCGATGTTTGGCTCAAGCGCATCATAGGCATAGGGAAGGGCAGGTAAGGTATAGGACATGAATTGCTCCTGATGTAATGTAGTTGTGTATCGGTTAAAAGAACCGGCTCACTCACATTCAACTGCAAACGAAGGCAAGTGCCGGGCGAAATGATCTGGTAAAAAAATCTGCTGAGAGCTCGTCTGGCGAAGGCACGATCTTATGAATGCACGTTCTGCTCAATGCGCCGACATACTCCCGGTGGCACCGGCCGCTCCCAGGTTGGCGATACGGCGTGCATCACCGTCTTCAGGATGCTGGCTCAGATAGAGCGACAGTTCGGTATAGGTACGACGACTGTGATTCTGTGCGGCCAGCTGCCAGCTTTCCGGCAGGCTTTTGTCGTTCATTGCCGCGTATAACTTTTCATGCGGTAAACACAAATGCAATCGCTGCTGCACCTGGTTTTCCAGGCTTCGGTAAGTGTCAGCAAGATTGTGATGTGCAATGACAAATGTGGCCACGCCATTTTCTGCGTCCTCTATCACACCAAAACACTCAGTAGAGAGGGCAAGGGCCTGTTCATAATGGGAAATTGCCTGCTCATAGTTGCCAATGCTGAATGCGTCATTGCCGTCCTGGATGGCCTGGCGCCACTGCGACAAACTGCTTTGTGCACTGGCTGACACTGCCTTTACCTGTATTTCATTCAGCATAGTCACTCCTTGTGCGATAAAAGAACTGCCTATGCAAATAATAATCAGTTTCATTTGATATAGCAAATCACGGAACTTTTCTTGACAAGAACGATCATAAAACATATCATACGATATATCTTAAAATACAAAATTGGATACAGGAACAAAAATGAAAGACAAGATGAAAGAAAAAATCAAAGACGCTGCAATGTTTGCCAGACACGGTCATCACAAACGTGGTCATCATCGCCATCGGCAGGAAGGCGGCTTTACGCGTGGGCGTAAATTCTCTTCCGAGGATCTGCAATTGATGGTCCTGGCTCTGCTGGAAATCCAGCCCAGCCACGGTTATGAGCTGGTCAAGGAACTGGAAAGCCGGTCAGGCGGTTTCTGGAAACCCAGCCCTGGAATGGTATATCCCGCGCTGACTTATCTGCAGGAACTGGGCTTTGCCTCGGTTTCTGTGGAAAGCAACAAGAAGTCGTACGCCCTGCTACCCGACGGACTTGCGCATCTTGACGCGCACCGTGAAGAAGCGGAAGAACTTCTGGCCATGCTTGTTCACATGGCTAGAAAAATGAAATACATACAGGGCGCCATGGCGGCGGATAACGATACAAACAGTGAAGAGGGGTGGTTGCCTGAATTCACACAGGCCCGCCTTGACCTCAAGCGCGCGCTATTGCTCAAAAGCGAGGCAGATCCGCAGGAGCAGCGACGCATCATCGCCATTCTCCAAGCTGCAATTGAACAGATCACGCAGAGTGGCGCTCGCAGCTAAGCGCCCAAGGCATTAGCCGTATCACAATTGGAATACTTCGCAAAATGACACTAACTACCCCAACTCAGTTGAATGTTGAACGCGTCCGTCACACCATCAAGGCGCGGTTGCTGAAAGTGCGGCAAATCAGTCAACTCACGCCGCGCATGGTGCGCGTGACGTTTCATGGCCCGGACCTTGGCGATTTCATATCGGCGTCGTTTGACGATCATATGAAGCTTTTCTTCCCCCAGGATGGCAAGCCTGTGCTTCCCGAAAAAACACCAGAGGGCATACGCTTTCCCGCCGATGCGCCACGGCCGCCTGCCCGCGATTACACGCCGCGCCGCTATCGTCCCGCAGACAATGAACTGGATATTGATTTCGTTCTACACGGAGAAGGGCCTGCGGCAACATGGGTGGCCAATGCACAAGTGGGCGACAGTCTGGCGGTGGCCGGGCCCAGAGGGTCTTTTGTCATTCCTCAGGGCTTTGACTGGCAATTGTTGATCGGCGATGAAACTGCGTTGCCAGCCATTGGCCGACGCTTGGAAGAAATGACCCCGGGTGCGCAGGTTCACGTTATTGCCCTGGTCGAAGATGCCACAGAAGAGCAGGTATTCCAAACGCAGGCGGATCTGCATATTACCTGGCTACATCGTAAGCAATCACAGGTGCAATCGGAAGAGACATCGCCATCACAAGCGCAACCGCAATCAGCCGGGCAACTGCAATCGCGAGTGCAATCTCAGCCATTGGTCGACGCAGTCCATCGTTTTGCCTTCCCCGCAGGCGAAGGCTTTATCTGGGGTGGCGGTGAAGCCGCTCAAATGCGCGCTATCACGCAGTTCCTGCTTGATGAGAAAGGAATAGATAAATCCCGGGTCCGGGTCAGCAATTACTGGAAGCAGGGTAGTGCACAAGAGTAATGTAAAGGTCCAACGCAGTTGCAGTTCGGCGACATTGCAGATGCAATGCCGCCTCTTACATGCCACACCTAACGTGCCACATCTAACGCGTCACATCTAACGCGTCACATCTAACGCGTCACATCTAACGCG
>JBEBTQ010000301.1:0-4685 GCA_040393685.1 Advenella kashmirensis
GTCATGGTTAGTCCTTTGTTAAAAAGTGATCTGATCATTCATTCAATTAAGCAACTTTTGTGCCAGAGTCATTCGTACTGAACCTGCACACTTGCATGAAGTGCAATAAATTACTGATCTTCGCATAGTTGCAAATCATGAAGAAGAATGTGAATGCTTTGGACATCGGCTGTCCTCTCTTCGGACACTTTCTCTCAGTCAATCAAATAAAAATTACAATCCCGTCCGGTACTAATGTCCGTACTCATGCAACGATATCTCAATCGAATTTCCGTGCAAGCTTCTGGCATAAACATTGCTTCTACAAAAAATCAACAAGGCAAATCACGGAATTACCCTAAATGGATCTCAATTACTCTATCGAAGACAAACAGTTTCGGGAAATGGTCCAGGCCTTTCTTGAAACCAGACTGCCCGACGATCTGCGTCGCAAGGTATTGAACCATCTGCGCCTGACAAAAGACGACTTCCTGCACTGGCATCGAATAGTGAATGAGCGCGGATGGGTGGGCGCAAGCTGGCCGAAGGAGTATGGAGGTACCGGCTGGAACGCAGTCCAGCAGCACATATTTGCCGAAGAATGTGCAATTGCCGGTGCACCTATCATTCAGCCCTTCGGTATTAGCATGGTAGGGCCGGTCATCATGGCGTTTGGCAACGAACAGCAGAAATCCCGTTATCTACCGCGCATACTTTCCGGCGAAGACTGGTGGTGCCAAGGCTACTCTGAGCCTGGCGCAGGCTCTGACCTGGCGTCACTGAAGACTCTCGCGCATCGCGAGGGCGATCATTACATCGTGAACGGCCAAAAGACCTGGACGACCCTAGGACAACACGCGAACCTGATGTTCTGCCTGGTACGGACGAATACCGAGGCACCCAAACAAAAGGGGATTTCCTTTTTGCTCATTGACATGCAGACACCTGGCATTACTGTGCGCCCGATCATCATGGTAGACGGCGAACATGAAGTGAATGAGGTCTTCCTCGAAAACGTCAAGGTACCAGTTGAGAACCTCGTTGGCGACGAAAACAGGGGATGGACCTACGCCAAGTATTTGCTGGACCATGAACGCACGTCCATTGCTGCGGTAGGGCGCTCCAAGCGAGAGCTGGCTTTTCTGAAGCACCTTGCGTTGAAACGCAAAAAGGACGGTCGGCCCTTGCTGGAGTGCCCACTATTCGCTGCCCGCGTCGCCCAGATCGAAATTGATCTGATTGCATTGGAGCTAATGGCGCTGGAAGTACTTTCATCCAAAGCGCGAGATACAAACACGCGACCTGACGCCTCGATTCTGAAGATAAAAGGCACCGATATCCAGATGGGTTTGACTGAACTTATGGTAGATGCGGCGGGCCCCTACATGGCACCATCAGATTCCGCCTTTCTGGAAGGCAGACATGAACACAGTATCTTCAATGATGACGATGCCGCTCCTTTGGCCGGTCTTTACTTCAATTACCGGAAAACAGCGATCTATGGCGGCTCCACCGAAATTCAAAAAAACATATTGTCCCGCATTGAGCTGGGCCTATGAGGATAAGTCATGAACTTTAACTTGACCAACGAACAACAGCAGTTTGTCGATAGCCTGGAGCGCTGGCTACAAAAGAACTACGGTTTTGAGCAACGCAAGGCAACGATTCAACAGGCTGATTCAAGCGCCGAGCAATGGCGGTCATTAGCGGATCTGGGAGTCTTCATGCTTACAGCACCCCAAGTAGCGGATGGCTACGATGGAAATGCCATCGATGTGATGGCAACCATGCAAACCCTCGGCAAATACCTGGTGGTCGCACCGGTTCTTGATACCTTTATTGCACTTGATCTACTGCGCCAACACCCTGAATCGAACGAACTGATCAGCGAGATCGCCTCCGGCAATCACCAGATTTCCATTGCATTCTTTGAACGAGAGTCCCGCTACGACCCAGCCTACATTGCCTTGCAAGCGACACCGGACGGCGATGAGTACCTGTTGAGCGGCGAAAAGACCATCGTCTCACACAATGAGGATACTGACAGTCTGATTATTGCTGCGCGCTGCTCAGGCAGACCAGGCGACAAAAATGGCATCACTCTGTTTCTGGTACCGCTAGATGCAGATGGAATCACCGTGAACGCCTATCATCGAGTGGATGGCTTCCGCGCCGCCGACATCCAACTGGATAGGGTACGCGTACCCACGACAGCAGCACTGCATCCTGTCGGTGCTGGTTGGCCCCTTCTGGAACGTGCTGTCGATCTGGGCACGCTTGGCGTTTGTGCTGAGGGTCTGGGCGTCATGCAATCACTTAATGAAGCAACGGTCGAATACATGAAGACAAGGCAGCAGTTTGGTGTTTATCTTGGACAGTTCCAGGCCTTGCAACATCGCTGTGTTGAGATGCTGATGCAATATCGTCAGGCCCGTGTTCTGACCATGCTTGCCGCCGAAAATCTGCAGTCCGATGACTTATCCGAGCGCCGCCGCACCATTTCTGCCGCCAAGACACGCGTGAACCAGGCCTTGCGCTTCATTGGACAAGAGGCAGTTCATCTGCACGGCGGCATTGGAGTAACCAACGAACTTCCTGTTGCCCACTTCTTCAAGCGGGCGACTGTCATCACAAAGACTTGGGGTGATCTGGATCACCACCTGGCGCGCTTCATAGCGGAGCCAGGCTTCACGGCACAAGCTAAGGTACAACCACAGGTTAGACAACTAGAAACAGTCACGGCCTGAACTATTACTTAATTAGGAAACAACCCATGAGTACTGCAAAACAACCTCTGCACAAAGGATTCTCCGAGACGGGCGACAAAGCTCGTCGGACAATTATCGGCGACGAATACGTTGACCCCATGTTGTCCAGCCTGACGGTCTTCGATGAAGAATGGCAGCGATTTGTAAACAACGAGCTTTGGGGTCGAACCTGGGCCCGTGGGATTCTGGAACACCGGCAGTTGAGTCTGGTGAATCTGGCCATGCTGGCCGGTCTGGGACGCATGGAGGAATTTGAACTGCATTTTCGCATTGCCCTTAACCGCACCAAGGTACCGCTTATCCAACTACGCGAAATACTGATGCATATCACTCTTTATTGCGGCGTGCCCATCGGCCGCGATTGTTTCGCCATTGCACGGCGAGTCCTGAAGGAAGAGAACGTCGATCTCTCCGTTCTTGATGGAAATGTGACCCAACCATGAATGCGGAAAGATACTCTGGAACGCCAGTTGGCTTCATTGGCTTGGGAGATATGGGACGACCTCTTGCGCGCCGATTGCAACGCGCCGGCATATCTCTGATCGTCTGCGATACCAATCCCGAAGCGCATGCAGAGTTTTTATCAGCAGGCGCGCAGGCGGCTAACACGCCCAGCGCGGTCGCCTCAATCGCTCCACTGGTCATCACATGCCTGCCTCATCCGGACATCAGTCGTGATGTAGCCTATGGTGAAAACGGACTCATACACGGGACAGTCATACGCCACCACGTCGAACTCTCTACGGTAGGCCATCAGTGCATGCGAGACATAGCTGAGACGCTTGTGCAGCATGGCATCGATGTGCTTGATGCTCCGGTCAGCGGAGGACCCAGGGGCGAAGAGCGCGGTCGATTGATTTGCTTTGTGGCGGCCAAGCAGGAAAGTTTCGATATTGTGCGACCTGTCCTCGAGTGTATATCCGATCGCCTCTTCCATATTGGGCAAGAGCCCGGGCAATCTCAAGTACTCAAACTGGCGAACAATCTGCTGGGCGCGGCAAACCTGACCATCGCAAGCGAGATGGTAAACCTGGCAATGGCCGCCGGTATCGATCCACAGGCCGCCATCGACGTCATTAATGTCAGTACTGGTCGTAATCGAGCAACGGAAGAGATCTTTGAAAGCCAGATTCTTAGCGGGAATTTCAGGCTTGGCGCCCGCCTCAACATTCTACAAAAAGATGTGAGCCTGGCTATCGCAGAAACCAGACGTCTGGGTGTTTCACACCGTGCCTCAGAAGGCGTGCAGGCCGTTTGGGAAGCGGCGGTCGCGGCCGGGGGCGGTCAGGAAGACCTGTCGCGCATCTTCGAATATATTGCGGCCAAACCTGTGGGCAACGAACATGAGGATTGACCTTCAGGGACAGGTGACGGTTGTCACCGGCGGTGCCAAGGGAATTGGTCTGGTCATAGCCTCTGCTTTTGCTCAGGCAGGGTCTGATCTGATCATTGTCGGGCGAGATGCTACAGCACTCAACGCTGCCGAACGCACCTTGTGCGATTATGGGATTTACGCGCACGCGGTGACTGCCGATGTGACTGACGAAGCTTCCATACAGGCGCTTGGTTCTGCAATCAAAAAGAATTACCAGGGCCGGATTGACACGATTGTGACCTGTGCCGGAACACGTGATCATATGGCACTGCCCGTCTCAGACGTCGATTTGACCCAGTTTGATGCCGTCATGCAAGGCAACCTGCACGGCAGTCTACTGCCCATCCGGACGATTTTACCATTTATGAAATCGCGCAAGCAAGGCAAGATCATCACCGTAAGCGGCGTATTCGGCATTAAGGGTAAGGCCAACCATGGCGCAGGTTGTGCGTCCAAATGGGCGCTTGAGGGCCTGGTCCGAGTCCTGGCTCTGGAGCTCGGTTCCTTCAACATTAACGTCAATTCCATTTGCCCAGGCTATGTATCCGGACCACGCTCAGAAG
>JBEBTQ010000302.1:0-4684 GCA_040393685.1 Advenella kashmirensis
TTGCGGCCTGAGCGTGCGCTGTCTGCATCATGAGCAAACCGGCAGCAGCCACAGACACCAGCGCATTCACGGCTACCTTTCCATACAAACCCGTCAAATATATTCTTTTTGAAGCAAATGCCATTAACTGAATCCTTTCAATGTAAAACGATTGATGGGCGTTGCCGCCACTGAGCCGCCAATCCCCTTGCGACCTCTAAAAACCCGAAGCGCCCGCAATCAGCTGACGCTTGACCCAGGGCAATTGCTGTACCAGTCTCATACCGGTATTGCGCAGCAAAGGCAGTGCCGGCAGATTCCGGGAAAACAGCTGATAAAGCCCGTCTGTCGCCATTCGCATCGCCATCACATCGGCAGCACGCTCGCGCGCATAGCGTTCCAGAACGCGCATATCCCCATAAGACCGGAAGTGTTCCCTTTCGTTCAATACCTGCATAAGGACTTTAACGTCCACCAGGCCCAGATTCAGCCCTTGTCCGGCCAGCGGATGGACCCGATGTGCAGCATCGCCCACCAGAGCAATCCCGGGCGCCACGGTCTGTGCCCGCTCCAGCGTCAGCGCAAAGCCATGCAAGGCGCTACGCACAGACAATTCGCCCAGACACCCGTCAGCCACCTGATTCAATGCGGCAGGCAGCGCGCGCGCCAGACTGGCCTCATCCATCTGCAGATAGCGGTCGGCCGTTTCATTATCGACAGACCATACCATTGACACCTGGTGCCCGTCGCTGGTGTCGGGCATGGGCAGAAACGCCAGCACATGCTTGCCGGAGAACCACTGATAGGCCGTATTCAGATGCGGTTTTTCACAAGTCAGGTGCGTCACCAGACCCTTGTCACCGTAATCCTTGCGGTGATGCGTCATGCGCGCCGCCGCGCGAAGTGCTGAATTGGCACCATCAGCGCCAATAAACAGCGACGCCTGCAGCGTTTTGCCACCCGTCGTTGTTATCTGCCCTTCCTGCCAGGACTTCATGGTGTCGTCGACCCACGGCACGCCGTAGATCGTGAGCGCCTGATACAGCGCGCGTTCGATTTCGCCCGACTCCACAATCCACGCCAGATGCGGTTTCGCAGCCTGCCAGGCATCCAGTACCACCTGCCCGCCCTGGTCGCCATTCACCTGCATGGCATCGACTGCAGTAATCCGCTCCTGCGGTATCGCATCCCAGATACCCAGCGACGCCAGAAACGACTGGCTTGCCTCGGAAATTGCATAGACCCGAGGATCATAGTGTTCGTGCTTTGCCGGTGCCGGCACACGTTTGGGCGCAAGCAGCGCCACATTGACACGGTTTCGTGCCAGTGCCAGTGCACTGGCCATGCCCACAATACCGGCACCGCAGACAATTACTTCGTGTTTCATCGCGCCTCCGGAGCTCCTGCACCACGTGGCCAGAGAATCCAGACCTGTCCGGTCTGTTTCATGCGACCGGCAAGCTCACCCGCCGCGTCACCTGAACCCCAGAAAAAGTCAGTGCGGGCCACGCCCTTGATGGCAGCACCCGTATCCTGGGCAAAAACCACGCGCTGCATAGGCTGGCTGGAATGCGGCCGGGTAGTGGACAGGTAAATCGGGCTGCCAAGAGGAACATAGTTGGGATCCACCGCAACCGTTCTTTCGGCCACCAGCGGAATGCCGTAGGCGCCCTTAGGTCCGGCAGCGTCGTCAGCCAGGGCCTCTTCACGGAAGAAAACCATGGCCTGGTTGGCGTTAAGCATTTCATTCACGCGATCCGGATGCGACTTTGCCCAGGCCTTGATATTTTGCATATTGGCCTGTGCCAGCGGCAGTTCTCCGCGGTCAGCCAGCCACTTTCCGATGGACGTATAAGGGCGTCCGTTATGATTGGCGTAAGCCAGACGAATCGTGCTGCCATCGTCCAGCTGCACTCTGCCCGAACCCTGAACCTGCAGGAAGAAGGCTTCGACGGGGTCATTGAGCCACACAATAACCGGCGGCTTCTCATCGCGTTGCCCAATCTCGGCGCGCGTATCGTAAGGCACCACTGATTTGCCGGAGAGTTTGCCGCGAATGCGTTTACCAGCCAGTTCCGGATACTGATGCCCCAGATCAATGGTCAGCAGATCATCTGGCGTGGCATACATGGGCCATTGATACACACCACCCTGTGAACGGGAACCATGCACCACCGGCTCGTAATAGCCCGTGACGGTATTGGTAGTTTTGCCATTCTCACTGACCTGCCATGGCTGCAGATGCTGTTCCAGAAAACCTTTGACTGCGCCTGCATCATCACTGCGAGGGTCAATGCCCGACTGGGCAGCGGCCTGACACACCGGCTGCCACACAGCAGGTGCGGCGCGCGCGGGCATGGCTTTGGAACCACTGACCGGCCGCATCAGGCCTCGGCAGTTGTTATAAAAGGAGAGCCACAGGTTATGTGCATCGTCCTGGTTCCAGCCCGGCAGCGCCGCCCAGGAAACCTGCTGATATTGACCGGCCAGGGGACGGGCCGGCGTAGGAACAAATGCCGATCGGTCAGGAACTGTGAGCGCATCGGTCATGGAAAACGATGGCGATGTCGCAGCCGGTCCGCCCGACTCCTGGCTTGCACAGCCAGCCAGCAAAACAATCGCAGCCGCGCCCACAGGAAGCAATCGCTTCAGGTTTGCTCGAATTCTCATATGTCATTACCCACATCGATGATAAAAGAAGGGAACAAAAACCGGTCAGACAGCACCGCCCTGGCGGGTCAGTGCAGCGTTCTTGGCAGTGTCAGAATGAATTCGGGAATATCCACTTCGAACGGCACGCCGTTTTCTCCCACGCAATGATAGCTGCCCTTCATGGTACCAAAGGGCGTATTCAGAGGGCAGCCGCTGGTGTATTCGTACATATCGCCGGCCGCAATCAGCGGCTGCTCACCCACAATACCCAGCCCGCGCACTTCCTGGACCTTATCGTCACCATCGGTAATGATCCAGTGACGACTGATCACCTGCGCCGCTGACGAACCCGTATTGCGTATGCGCACCGTGTAGGCGAAAACATACTGGGAACGTGACGGGTCTGACTGTTCTTCCAGATAACGCGGGGTGACTTCAACCGTCATTGTATTTGCCATTCTTGCGGGGTCCTCGGAAAGCCTTGCATGTTTGTATGGAATAATAGAGCCTCATTGTACTTCGAGCGCCCCGCGACAGGAGAGAAACGCCGTTATGGAATTACAACCCGTTACCCCCGGTACCCGCATAGCCCCCAGTATTCTGTCTGCCGACTTTGCCCGGCTCGGCGAAGAAGTCAGCAATGTCATCAAGGCCGGTGCCGACTGGATTCATTTCGACGTCATGGACAACCACTATGTCCCCAACCTGACCATCGGGCCCATGGTCTGCAAGGCCATCCGTCCCTGTACCGATGCCCCTATCGACGTACACCTGATGTGTGATCCCGTCGATGACCTGATTCCACAGTTTGCCCAGGCCGGTGCCAATATCATTTCCTTTCATCCGGAAGCCTCCCGCCACGTGCACCGCTCGCTCGCGCTGATTCGCGACAACGGATGCAAGGCCGGTCTGGTGCTCAATCCGGCCACGCCGCTCTCGGTCCTGGATCATGTCATGGATCAGCTGGATCTGATTCTGCTGATGTCGGTCAATCCCGGCTTTGGCGGTCAGTCATTCATTCCCTCCACGCTGGACAAATTGCGGGCCACCCGCCAGCGCATTGATGCCTGGCAGGAGAAAACCGGCAAATCCATCTTCCTGGAAGTGGACGGCGGCGTCAAAACGGATAACATCGCACAAATTTACGAAGCCGGCGCAGACACGTTCGTGGCCGGTTCCGCCATTTTTGGCCAAAAAGACTACGCCAGCGTGATTTCTACGATGCGCGAACAGATTGCCGGAGTAACACGTTCATGACTATTCGCGCCGCGCTGCTGGACCTTGACGGTACCCTTGTTGATTCCATTCCCGACCTGGCGCAGGCCGCCAACGCCATGCGGCTCAAGCTTGGCCTGCCACAATTGCATCAGGAACTGATTTCACAGTTTGTGGGCAAAGGCATAGACAATCTTGTTCGTCGTGCCATGACCGGAGGCGACGATGAGGCAACCGTGACCGACGATGACTTCAACACGGCCCGGCAATATTTCATCGACGCCTACCATCAGGTCAATGGCGATCGGGCAACCGTTTTCGAAGGCGTCATCGATGGTCTGAAAACCATGCGCGCCGATGGCATACGGCTGGCTGTTGTCACCAACAAACCCGGCGTGTTTACGGAACAGTTGCTGATCCAGACCGGATTGCGTTCGTTCTTTGATGCGGTGGTTTCCGGCGATACCTGCCCCACCCGCAAGCCTGATCCGGGTCCCGTGCTGCATGCCTGCTCGCTGCTTGAAACGCCACCGCAGGACTGCATTTTCATTGGCGACTCCATCAACGATGCACAGGCGGCGCAGTCAGCCGGCCTGCCGGTGCTCATTGTTCCTTATGGTTATAACGAAGGAAACAGTGTACAAAACCTGAAAGTCAATGATATAGTAGAGTCTATTGTCGTAGCGGCCCAGTGGATTCAGCGCCACAACGCCACGGCAGACCAAACCTGAATTTTTTACCGTAATGACTGCACTCTCCCTTTATGCTCGCTCTGCTCTGGTCGCCATGTATTGGCGCTGGTGGCGTTCGTCTGCCGGGAGTGTCACTCAATAGACTG
>JBEBTQ010000303.1:0-4679 GCA_040393685.1 Advenella kashmirensis
AGGTGAGGGTAAAACACACGGGCGATCCACTCCGGCCTGCCCTCGCGATGGTCTTCCCAGGGGAAGTAACGATACCAGTCCTGCCAGCTGGCATTGGCTTCCAGCAGGCGCTCATCGGCTTCCTTCACCAGTCCTAGGTAACTCACATACAAAACGGGCTGCCCCGAAGCACGGGTACGTTGCGTATCCACAAAGGTATAGAGCTGCTCCACATAACCCATTGGCTGCATGGTCTGGTTCTTCACCCACTGCCGCACACCTGCCTGCAGAGAGCTATGCACGGGCGATAGCGGCCCATAGGGCAGGATATTGCCGTTTTCCACGGTCAGCACCCGCGCGTTCAGATTGGTAATAGCGATCAAAACCGCGACAACCTCGGTAGCGCCTTCTGCACTGCTCGACACGGGAACATCTGAAACCATACCTGACCATATCCATCAACAATGTATGGATTCTATCAGAACAGGCCAAATGGCATTTGCACCACAACACGTCAGACACCTGAAATAAAAAAGCACTTTACTATTTATACTCAATTAGAGTATAAATAACTTTCGAACATAGCCGGACTACAGAATGATGACAACAACCTCCTCCGCTGTACGCAAGACGTTTGATATTGATTTTCCAACGCTGAGGCTGCCGGCATCCGGCGCCCGTATGGGCTCATCCTGTGATGTAAAGCAGGCCTGGGCCAGGGTACCCGAGCCACTTGGCCAGCAGGACCGGGACGCCTGTCGACAGTTGATTGTCGATCTGCTGGAACAACAGCGTGCCGCACTGGTTGCGCACTACTACGTCGATGCCGAGTTGCAGGATCTGGCATTACAGACCGGTGGTTGCGTCGGAGACTCGCTGGAAATGGCGCGCTTCGGTAGCGATCACCCAGCCACGACGCTGGTTGTCGCAGGCGTTCGCTTCATGGGTGAAACCGCCAAGATCCTCAGCCCCGAAAAAAGGATATTCATGCCCGACCTGGATGCCAATTGCTCGCTGGATCTGGGCTGCCCGCCCGATGCCTTCGCCGCGTTCTGCGATGCCAACCCGGGGCGTACCGTGGTGGTGTATGCCAATACCAGCGCGCAGGTCAAGGCCAGGGCCGATTGGGTGGTGACCTCTTCCATCGCTCTGGAAATTGTGACGTACCTGCATCAGCGAGGAGAAAAAATCCTGTGGGGGCCGGATCGCCATCTGGGTCAGTATATTCAACAGCAAACCGGCGCAGACATGCTGCTGTGGCAGGGATCGTGCCTGGTACACAATGAGTTCAAGGCCGACGAGCTGGCCGATCTTAAAAAAGCCCATCCGCAAGCGCGGGTCCTGGTGCACCCGGAATCGCCTGCTTCTGTAGTCGCTTTGGCTGATGTGGTGGGCTCCACCAGGCGGCTGATCCAGGCCGTGACCGAGTTGCCGGCCACAAGCTTTATCGTGGCAACCGATCAGGGCATTGTGCATGAAATGCAAAAGCAGGCCCCACACAAAACGTTCATCGCCGCCCCCACGGCAGGCGAGAGCGCCACCTGCAAGAGTTGTGCCTTTTGCCCGTGGATGGCCATGAACGGGCTGGCCGGTGTGGCCAGCTGCCTGCAAACGCACAGTGGTGAAATCATGCTTGATCCGCAGTTGGGATCGCAGGCGCTCAGGCCCATCAAACGCATGCTCGATTTTTCTGCAGCCTATAAGAAAAACATCCGGGCCAGCGGCGACCTGAGTCGCGATGTGCATTTATTTTCTCAAATAGGTCCTGCATAATGAAGACTCCGCTACATGACTATGATGTGATCATTGTGGGCGGCGGGCTGGCCGGACTGTCTGTGGCGCTAAGCCTGCCCGGGCATATGCGCATTACCGTTGTTAGCAAACTGGCGCTGGAGATAACTGCCAGCAGCAAGGCACAGGGTGGCATCGCCGCAGTGCTGGATGCCGACGATCATACCGATAACCACATTCGTGATACGCTGGTTGCCGGTGCCGGCCTGTGTGATATGACAACTGTCAGCCACATTGTGCAGGCCGCGCCAGCGGCGATCCACTGGCTAATAGGCAATGGTGTGCAGTTCACCCCGGCCGGCCCGGACCAATTACATCTCACGCGAGAAGCCGGACACAGTCACCGTCGCATTGCTCATGCCGCAGACCGCACCGGTTTTGCCATTACATCTGCATTGCAGATGCAGCTGCGACAGCGACCCAATATAGACGTGTTTGAACACACCTTATGTATCGATGCAATAACACGGCACGAAGCATCCACGCATGCGCAGGCAGCGCACCCCACATGTCTGGGTATCCATGCACTGGATACGCCATCGGGTCAAAAATTTGCGTTGACAGCACGCCATACAGTCCTGGCGACTGGCGGACTGGGACAACTGTTCCCCTATACCACCAATCCGCCCACCGCCTCCGGTGATGGCCAGGCCATTGCCTGGAGGGCTGGTTGCCGAATGACCAATCTGGAGTTTGTACAGTTTCATCCGACAGCATTGGCCTTACCGAACGCGCCGTCCTTTTTGATTTCCGAAGCAGTCAGGGGCGAGGGTGGTGTGCTGATGAATGCTGACCGGCACCGCTTTATGCCAGATTACGATCCACGTGCCGAACTGGCGCCACGCGATATTGTGGCGCGGGCAATCCACACCGAGATAAACAGGCAGCACGGGCAGCCAGTATGGCTGGACATTTCGCACCAACCGGCAGACTTTATACTGGCGCATTTCCCAACGATTTATCACACTTGTCTGGACCTGGGCCTGGACATCACCCGTGACGCCATTCCGGTTGCGCCTGCCGCCCACTATTCCTGCGGTGGCATCCAGACCGATTTGAGCGGACGCAGCAATGTGAACGGCCTGTATGCCGTCGGCGAAGTGGCCGATACCGGTCTGCATGGCGCAAATCGGCTCGCCAGCAATTCCCTGCTTGAATGTATTGTGATTGGGAGAAATTGCGCGCAGGCTATTATTGAGCAACATAATCAGGCGGGCCATACTGACGTCGTCGTCGATACAAGGCCGCCTTTGTCGCAAGTGAGCAGTGACACCCAGAATGATCGTGCTATGGCTGCGTTACCCGATGCAGAAGCCATCCGGCAACTCATGGGGCAACACCTGGGCATCATGCGAACAACGCAAGGTATTCGCCAGGCGATAAATCAGCTTGAACTCTGGCGCGAACAATTGGCATACACACAGCCACAAGCCTGGACACCCGCACATCTGGATTTACGCAACCGTCTGGATTGCGCCTGGCTGATTGCAGCATGTGCGGCACAGCGCAAGGAAAGCCGCGGGCTTCACGCGCTGTCCGATGCGCCGCAGATGCTGGCCGAGCCCGATTCCAGTGTGATCGAAGGCGTGTTGCCACTCATGCCAATATCGGCAGACATTGTGCCCGGCTAAGCCGAAAGCAGCATCAGGCGCATCAGGCGTATCGCTAAGTGGCGCACCAGCTAGCGCTGCGCCAGTTGCTGCACGGCCTGCGCCACCGGCGTATCACCTTCGGTAAGCTCAATAATGATCCGGTTTACCTCGGGTTGCACAATGATTTCCAGCAGGGCTGCCGCGACATCGGCTCGCGGTATCCCGCCATAGGGAATGGCCAGGCCCGCGCGTACATTGCCGGTGCCGGGCACATCCAGCAGGGTACCTGGCCGCAGAATAACCCAGTCCAGGTCAGTCTCGGCCAGATGTACGTCTGCGCGTTTTTTCACGGCCATGTAATTCTCAAAGGTGTCGGACACCGTCTTGCCACGACCGGCTTCCGGAAACGCCGACACCAGAATAAAGCGCCGGATACCTGCTGTCGTAGCAGCCGCGACCGCCAGCTCCAGGCCAGCTCCATCAATGGCATTTGTCATTTGCGCGCCGCCCTTGCCGCCCGCCCCGGCCGAGAACACCACCACATCGCTGCCAGCCATCAGCTCAGCGAGGCCGGCAGCGTCCAGTTTAAGCAGGTCACCATATACCGGAACGGCGCCCAGGGCTTTGAGTTCATCGGTCTGCCCGGCATCCCGATGCAACGAGCGGGCAGTAATACCACGCGTACTCAACTGCCGGGCCAGATGCCGCGCCACTTTTCCGGAACCACCAACTATAAACACATTTGTCATCATTTCTCCTTGTATGCTGCGCCCGGGCAATGCAACGCGACCTGCAAACCAACAGGAGATTTGCTGCTAAACTGACCGGGACAATATCAGACGAGCAAGAGGCCAATCATGAACCCTTTGCATCAACCGCAAGACGCGCCCGGCGCATTTCAAATGGCATGGAACAATCACGATATGCCGGCGCTGGGCGCACGGTTCCAGGAGGATGCCACGTTTGTAAACCGCTGTGGGCATTACGTACGTGGAGTGGAAGAAATTATCGGGCTGCATGCACCCATTCACGCCACCATCTACAGCGATTCAACCCTCACCAACGAATTGATTGATGTTGTCGCGATAAACAACGAAGCGGCGATTGTGCACTTCTGGAGCCGGCTTACCGTTGGAACAGCGCACCCGGCCGGCCCCCACGCAATCGATACACTCATTCTGGCGGTGCTTACCCGCGAGCGCGACGTCTGGCGGATCAAGGCGCTGGAGAACGTCACCCTGACCAATCCGCGCACCGGAGAAAACGTGCTCAGAGACGTCCCGGAGGCGTGAAAGCGCCACGACTCGCGTATGCTAT
>JBEBTQ010000304.1:0-4659 GCA_040393685.1 Advenella kashmirensis
AAATTAACTATGTTGATTGTGATATTAAGCTACATCGGGCTGATGCCTTGCTGCCTGATAATTTTTTTCCAGGAAACGGACTCTTTCTTCACCCGATCCTGCATATACCCCTGTCCAAGTGGCGCTACCGACACGCCGAGATCGCCGAAACGCTGCTGTAATTTACCTTCCTTGAGAACCGTCTCAATGCCGGTGGCAATCTTCTGCACGATAGCATCTGGCGTGTTCCGCGGAACGACGATGGCAAACCAGCCCTGAGCATCAAAATCTTTTCCAATCAGCTCCTGCACGGTAGGCACATCAGGCAAAGCCCGTGAGCGCTGGTTACCTGTGACGGCCAGTGTCTTTACGTCGCGAGACTTGATAAATGGCATTGCCGCGGAGAGATTGGCCACCACCATCTGAATCTGCCCTGCCATCAGGTCGGTGAGTGCTGTATTCTCTCCACTATACGGGATATGCATCATTTTTACTCCCGTCGCGTTCAGCAGCATTTCGGCGGCCATATGTGTCTGACTGCCAATTCCCGCTGAACCAAAATTGATCTTAGCACTGTTCGTTTTGCTATACGACAGCAGCTCACTCAGGCTATTGACTGACATTTTCTTATTGACGGCAACAACCATCGGACCAATTGAAACCATGCTTACGTCCTTGAAATCGTCGACCTTGTAGGGAAGGTTCTTGTACAGGTTCGGATTAACCGTGAACATGCTTCCTGAAATCATGAGCATGGTGAGCCCGTCTGCCTTTGCTCGCGCCACCTGAGAAGCCGCGACGGCACCACCTGCACCCACCTTGTTCTCGACCACGACCGGTTGCTTCCATAATATTCCCAATTGTTCGCCGAGTAGCCGCGATATCACATCGGCCGTACCGCCTGCGGTGAATGGCGCCACGATGCGTATTGGCTGCGTCGGCCACTCTTGCGCTGACGCAGCGGACGCGATGGTACAGGGTCCGACCATACAGGAAGCGACTACACCGGACCAAATACAGGAACGCAGTGTAGTGCGCCAACCGCGACTGAAATTTCTTTTATTTCTATATTGCTTTGTTGCCTCCATCTTTGCCACCTCCTTGAATTAACAACTGAATGAATTAATCAAGTACTCGTCAGACAGGGTCGTCATTGATCGTTATTTGTCATCGCTGTGACTCCATCAATCCCGGATGATTATTGGTTTATTTTTATTTGGCGTAAAGCCAATTATTTTTTTAATATTTAAAATTTATTTTTAATTTCGGATTTTGGCGACACGCTTGATATCTACATTCAGTTCTCTTTTCATCCCAACTGTGAAATTTTGCGTATCAGGATAAAATTTACCCCCGAAAAAATCTGCGCTGAAAAATCCGGGCTGAATTTGTCTGGCTGATAACGTTATCGGCTACGGAATTTATCTCGTAGTTTGCGGCTACAGGATTTGAGGATCGTATTAAGGACATATCCTTTGACATTGCGTTCCCGGTGTTATTTGTGTTTTCTGATTAAACTGATTGGCGATGAGAATCTTTGTTTGGGGCTTTATTGCCGGAGCTATTAGCTGCATCGGCTTTCTCTTGTTTATGCTCTGCGCTTACCCCTACATTGAGTATTGGGGCCCTTGTCCTGAACTGACAAAACAAGAATCCAAAGAGTTGATATTGAGGGATGCAACTACATCTCGCAAATTCTCCTGGGCCGATCGGGATGGCTATGACGATGTAGAATTAGTTGAAGATGAACCTGGCTATGGCCTGCTGGTGTATACAAAAAAAGAGGGAAAAAGGTTGTCCAGATACGCACCAATCGTCACATGTGGCAGCCTGGAATGGACGCAAGATCCTGATTTCAAGCCAGAGTAAGAAAATCCGGCTACGGCTGCAGATCTCGCGTTATAGTTCATGATATTGTTTCCCACGTCTAACCTTCCCGGACCATATAAATGTCATACCACGCAGTTGCCGCCGCAGTCGGCCTTTTCGCACTCACCTTTCTGAGTCCGGGGCCGAATCTGTTTCTGATCGTCCAGACCAGTCTTTCACAGGGAAAGGCAGCAGGGCTGGCGGCTGGAGCTGGCGTTGCTACCGGTGATGCGATTTATGCGGCGCTTGGTCTGCTGGGTATGGCAACTGTCATATCCACCAGCCATACTTTATTTTCCGCCATTCAAATACTGGGCGGTGCCTACCTTGTCTGGTACGGACTGACACTGTTTCGACAGGCCCGGGGAAGAACCAAAGCTGTCCTGGGTTCGGCTGCTGCGCCATCTGCCGCTTTTGCCGGCGCGCACTTTCGGCGGGGAATGATTACGGATCTGGCAAATGCGCAGACGGTATTGTTTTTCGTGAGTATTTTCTCTGTCACCATCACGCCCACTACGCCAACGCCAACCAAACTGGGTATCTGGCTGGGCATTTTCCTGACATCGCTGCTGTGGCGCTCCATCGTCGCACTTGCGTTTTCGCGTCCACTGATACGACGTGGTTTCATGCGAGTGCAATCCGGCCTGGAGCAGTTGGTGGGTGTCGTGCTCACCGGGTTTGGCCTGAAGCTGATCTTCAACGGGTTTAGACCAAACTAAGCGAATCTTTCAGACAAAAACTCGATGTGTCTTGTGATCCCTGCTGATTCAGCCGGGTGAACAAACCAGAACATTTACTGGCAAACACACCCAAACATTTTTCGACGAACGAACCAGCCCATTTGCCGACATGTTTATCCTATCCTATTGAATACACTGGGAAAAATAACACATTCGTGATACAATACCGGCCATATTCAATTTCATAACCTTTCATGAACGCTTCTGTATTCGCACATCACTATCGCTATCGGGATTTTTCCCGAGCCGTCGTGCTGTCTCGCGCGCTTGCAGCCGTTCGTCCCACTGTCCGTCTCACTCCCCAGTTTCTGAGGTGGTTCGCCGTACTTTCCTTGGCCGTGCGTCAGGAACGACACGGCCACTGATCTCCAGTCCTTCATTTCCTTTCGCACGGCGTAGCGGCTGAACAGCCCGGACCGTCTCACATCAGAATCAATCATGCGCTCCCATTGAGCGCTCTTCTGCACATCCATTCGGCCCGGATTCCTTATCCTCTATGCACTATCGTCCGGCACTCGCACAGGTTGATCCTGCAGCGAGACTGTCATGGACGTGACAGCGAAAATGAAACTGCACGATTACTTTACTGTTTTGATATCACGCGGCTTGTCTGTGAACGGCCCCTCTTTACCATTTCCAGCGGCCGAATCACCCTTGGCCTTGACCTCAACATGTCGTGATTCGGCGATCTGGTACATTCAGGACCATGTCGCGCCTGGACGACCTGCTCTGCCGAGGTCATCATGAGATTCGACGTACGCATCGGCAACGAACAGATCGATCAGGAACTGGCAGCATTACAGGCCAGAATGGCCCATGGCCGCCACGCACTCCGGAATTTACCGATTCTGGACATGTCCTTTCCCGATATCGAATTTCGAGTCCGCAAGATCGCACGCGAGCAGCGCGTCTATGCGATCGATACTCATTGCCAGCGACTGATCGGATATTCCGTCTTCGATATTCTTCCGGAAGGGTCACGCAGATTGCATGGCAAAGTCCGCAGCGTGCATTCCCGTTACGCCAGGGACTATCAGGGTCGGGGAATTGCCACGGCGTTGTACACCAAAGTGCTGTCCGACGGTTTCGTCCTGGTCAGCGGTGCTCGCCAGTCCTGTGCCGCCTACGCACTGTGGAAGTCGCTAGGCCGACGAATGAAATTCGACATTGTCAGGATCGGCCCCGAAAACATAGAACCACTACCGATTTCTGAGCAGGACCAACAGTTTCATGATCTGGACGTTCGCCTGCAATTGTGCTGCGCCTGAACTGCAACGTCGACACCTATTTTCAAGAGTAAAGAAATGGATCTCACCAAAAAAACAATACGCTCGAAACAACCGTGTTCCAGCGGCTTTCGCTGGTTTCTGAAAAACACGCCAGACGGAGCAGACTACCAGTATCTAATCGACACCTTGCTTGCAGAGGGTCGCGTTACTGATGCCTGCTGGCTTGTCGACCAATTCGGATCAGTGAAGGACGGACTGTCAATTGACAGTCTGGACAGCGATGCGGTCGTTGCTGCTGCCAACCTGACGATCACGGGAAACCTGCATAGCGATACTGTGCTGCGTGTTGCCGGCGATCTGCATGTGCACGGAAGCGTGCGTGTTGGCGGTGACATCCATATCGAAGGCGACCTCCTTATCGACGGCAATCTCAGTTGCAGTGGCAAGGTCGTTGTAGAAGGTTCAATCAAAGCAGGATGGGGAATCGACGTCCACGGCCCGTTACAGTGCAAAGGAGACGTTCGTGCCGGCTGGTCAGTTACCTGCGCGACAGGTATTGAGGTAGATGGCACACTTGTCGCGGGCGAAGAAATCAATTGCGCGGAAACGCTACGCTGTGGAAAAAGCGTGCGCGCGGGCAGCCATATCACAGTTGAGGGAAATTTGACGGTAGGCGAAGGAATTATTGCCAGAGGCGATGTCAAAAGCGGCATGCATATTAAAGCCGATTGGGGTATTCAGGCGGACGGCGCAATCCTGGCTACCGGCTCGATCATGGCCGGCGAAAGCATTATCGCGACAGAAGAAATACAGTGCGGCGCTGGTTATGGCATCTTCGCCGG
>JBEBTQ010000305.1:0-4645 GCA_040393685.1 Advenella kashmirensis
TGCCACAATAAACGCCGCCGTTCTCAGGGTGACCGAGTGCTGTTTCGACACTTCGGACACAGCGCGATAGGCTTCACGCATCAGGCGCTCCAGCCGATGATTAATCTCGTCTTCTGTCCAGAAGAAGCTGGAGAAATCCTGCACCCATTCGAAATAACTCACCGTCACGCCGCCCGCATTGGCAAGCACGTCAGGAACAACGTAGACGCCCTTTTCCGTCAGAATATCGTCGGCTTCCGGCGTTGTCGGACCGTTGGCGCCCTCGACCACGATTTTTGCATTCACCAGATTGGCGACTCGAGCGTCAATTTGATTTTCCAGCGCGGCAGGAATCAGGAAATCAGTCTGCACCGACCAGAAGTCATCAATGGCCACGTCCTCGGCCCCGGCAAATCCTTTGACCCCAGCATGTTTTTCTACGTGTGCCAGAAGCTCATGTATCTGGATGCCATTGGTATTCTTGATGGCACCGGTATGGTCCTGAACGGCAACGACTTTGGCGCCTGCTTCAAAAAACAGTCGCGCGGCAGTTCCACCAACGTTACCAAAACCCTGAACGGCGACGCGCGCACCTTCGATAGGAAGATTCACATCTCTGGCCGCTTCGCAACCAACCACAAATACGCCGCGTCCGGTCGCTTCGACACGTCCCAGACTGCCACCCAGCGAGATTGGCTTGCCGGTTACCACACCCGTCGCGGTCGCGCCTACGTTCATGGAATAAGTATCCATCATCCAGGCCATCGTCTGGGGATTGGTATTTACATCCGGCGCAGGAATATCCTTGGAGGGGCCAATGATCACACCAATTTCACTGGTATAGCGACGAGTCACTTTTTCCAGCTCGGCCTTTGAATAATTGCGAGGATCAATGCGGATGCCCCCTTTTGCGCCGCCATATGGCAGGTTGACAGCAGCATTTTTAATGGACATCCACGCCGCCAGCGCCATCACTTCCGACAGACACACGTCCTGGTGAAAGCGCACACCACCTTTACCGGGTCCGCGAGAAGTATTGTGCTGAACCCGATAGCCCTCGAAATGCGCAATCGTACCGTTATCCAGTTCTACAGGAATGTCCACAATCAGGGCACGCTTCGGACGTTTGAGCGTTTCAACCCAGCGCTGTAGCGACCCCAGGTAGGGAGTCACGCGATCTACCTGCTTCAGATAAATCCCCCATGCTCCCAGATCGCTGGAATCCAGATAGGAAGGTAAGGCGTGCTGAGGGCTGCTGCTTGAATCCTGGCTCAAAATCATCTCCTAAACGTGATCAGATAAAGCACAAGTGTAACGGGAATTTAATCTGTCCCCATTTTTAGAAGCAAATAATTAAATGGGGACGGATTAATTGTGTGTTTCAGACAATAGCAGAATAGTAGTGGAAACGGTAAGTCGGTTTGTTCCCCTTCTCTTCGGGCGGACGAGTGCCCGCCTGCGAATCAAGAGATCAATCAGATTATCAAACTCACTGAACCGAATTGATAACAACGCGTGAGGTTTTACCACTACGGCTGATCACCGATTCCATGGTCAGCCCCTTCTCCGGGCAGTACCAGTCAGTCACCTGGCCGGTTCCGGATTTGGCCGCGTTTGCATTGCTGGCCGATACACCGCTAAGGTTACCACTGGATGTGGTGGCTGTATAGGTGACGGGCATACACTGCAGCGTTCCGACCGATGTTGTGTGGCTTTGCAATTTACCGACTTTTCTGGGGCCGGTGGATATGGTGGCGTTGCTCACGTTAATCTGGTTCAACGGTATGCCATTCTGCAGCGCGATGGTCAGATTGACGTTCGAATTGCCCGAAATGGGAGGCAGCGTTTCACCCGGTGTAACCATATTTGCCGGCTTCAGAAAGTACCCATTGAGTGCACTTTGCACCGATGTCTTCATATTGGTATTCATGAGTCCGGAGGCATCAAACGAGCCATTCAGCGAGGATCTTCCCTGACTGACCGTGAGGGTGAACGGCCCGGTGCCCTTCACCCTCTGCCCTGCTATTGGCGCATCCGCATCAACCGTAAGCTGTGCCGTGCATTGTCCGTCGCCCTGTCGATTCACCGAGTTCACCGTTACCGTGAACCGGGCTGTGGCGCCGTCCACGGATCCCGACAATCTTGCATTGGGCCGCAGCCACGGACTATCACAGTAGGCCTGTTCGGCGTGCGCGGCCGCCCCGGTCATGAGCAGCACGCACCCTCCGATACCCAGCAAGGCCGTTTTATAACGGGCTCCACGCAAGCTCGTATTCCTGCTGATCATCGCAACTCCTTATTTTGCGTTAAGTGCCTGAATAACGTCGTTGTTGCCCATTTTCCGGGCCATATCCAGTGCACTGACATTCTTCTGATTGATTGCACGCGGGTCTGCACCGGCTTTCACCAACGCACGTACCGCATCCGCATTTTTAGAGGTCACTGCCATGAGCAGTGGTGAGCTGCCATCCGGTGCCGGCGCATTCGGATAGGCACCTTTGCCCAGCAGATACTCGACCATGTCAGTATGGCCTTTGGAGGCAGCATAATGTAAAGGCGTCCATCCCAGGCGATTCACTTTGGCGCCACGCGCAACCAGCTTTTTCGCACGCGGCACATCACCAATAATGGCGATATACATCAGCGGCGTTTCGTTTGTCCGGTTTACTGCATCCACCTTGGTTTTGGGATTGTCGACCAGTGCGTCAAAAACGCTCAGGGATTGATCCCTGATGGCCTGAATCAGCGCGGGCTCACCATTCTCATTAACGGCATTGGGATCTGCCCCCTGGGAGATATCCTGGGTAATGGCACTGGCCCGGTCATTTTTTACATCATTCCAGAAACCGCTGTCGGCTCCACTACCTCCACCCGCGGCGCAGGCGCTAACAGCCACAGCCAGGCCAGCAGCAATCAAACTTTTTTTCACGACTGAGAATCTATTAAAGTAATACATTATATATATCTCCTAACTCAATGAAAATTAATATATTTATGGTTTTTTAACAAATAAATGAACACTTATGTCAAACTTAAACCAATATAACAAATTAACGCGGTATCTTTTTGAATAAATTGAAAAAGTTATTGGTAGTTGCCTGCGCTACTTCCTCAACGGCGATCTCCTTGAGTTCCGCAATTTTTTCCGCAACATGAATGACCTTTGATGGGTCATTGAGTTTGCCACGATAAGGAACGGGCGCAAGGTAAGGCGAATCTGTTTCAATCAACAGACGGTCCAGAGGTACGCGTCGGGCAACGTCGTGCAGCTGCGCCGCATTCTTAAACGTGACAATCCCCGAAAGCGATATATAGAAATTTTCATCAATGGCCTGCTGGGCGACTTCCCAGCTCTCGGTAAAACAGTGCATGACGCCACCACAGGACGACGCGTTTTCTTCACGCATGAGGCGTAGCGTGTCTTCTGCCGACGACCGCGTATGAATAATCAAGGGCAGTCCAGCCGCATTCGCTGCGCGTATATGAACGCGAAACCGCTCCCGCTGCCATTCCAGCGGTTCTTCCAGTCGGTAGTAATCCAGACCCGTTTCGCCAATTGCCACTATTTTAGGATGCTGTGCGTGTCGGCACAGCAACTCGACGTCGGGCTCGGGCGTATCTTCGTAATCGGGATGCACGCCCACCGAACCCCAGAGGTTATCGTGATTTTCCACAAGCTCTGCGATCCGCGGCCAGTTCGGCAGATTGACGCTGACGCATAGGGCAAGGTCTACCTGATTACGCTTCATATTTCCCAGAATCGTATCCAGGTTTTCCTGCAACTCAGGAAAATCAAGGTGACAGTGTGAATCAACATACATAAGCTATTTCCAATTATCCGTTTTTTGACAGGCAGGTCACGCAAACGCGTTGCAGCACAGACTGAATGAATAGTCTGGCATTGAGTGGATGGTCTGCAATTCGCTGCTGCTGTGCAAGCCAGACTGCTGTCTGACTGATTTTCTGTGTACTGAGGCCCTCGGCAATGACCTTTGTGAACGGCCGTAAGCCCGGAAAATAACGCAATGGAAGCCCGTTACTGAACAGCATCAGATCCGTGAAATAGCGCTGAAGCGTCCCCAGCCACTCTTCGGCCTGCAGTTTTTCCAGTTTTGCCAGAAACTCGGCCATATCTGGCATGGTTCTGTCGGCCAGGCTTTGCGCAAACGCCCCAAGCCAGTAACTGACGGGTTCGGTACTGGACTGGCTCAGCGCAAGTGCACCTACCGGGGCACCGCCACTGGCATGCAGCCAGAGGTCGGCCTGCTCTGCCGACAAAGATTGCGCCTGCAGCCACGCCAGACTGGCTTCTGTTGGCGGCGTTGGCAGGCCAAGCCGTCTGCACCGAGAGAGCAATGTAGGAAGAACCTTGTCCGGGGCATGCGAGACGAACAGAAATACCGTTCCCGGCGCCGGCTCTTCTACCGATTTGAGCAGATAATTGGCTGATGCCGTATTCAGATTCTCTGCGGGGAACAGAATAATGACCCGCATGCCGCTGCGGTGTGTGGTGACACCCAGCAAGGCATCCAGTTGCCGAACCTGGTCGATGCGGATTTCTCCGGAGGCTTTTTTTGCTCCTGCACCTTCGCCACTGTCGGCACCGGACGCGGCGGCGTCCTGCAAGCCATATTCCTGGGCCAGCCTGTCGGGCAGGACCAGGCGC
>JBEBTQ010000306.1:0-4643 GCA_040393685.1 Advenella kashmirensis
AAGCGGAATCGTCCTGCTGGCCGCGGAAAGCGAAGGTAAAATCAGTGTTGCTGCCGGCGTCACGTCAGATCTGACCGGCAAGGTCAAAGCCGGTGATCTGGTTTCCCACGTTTCTGCGCAAATCGGCGGCAAAGGCGGTGGTCGTCCCGCTATGGCCATGGGTGGCGGTACAGATGTGGGAGCACTGCCTGCTGCGGTGGCAGGCGTGCATGACTGGGTGGAATCCCGACTGTAGTCATTTGCTAAAAAGGATCGGATATGTCTGAAGATGTCGCATTTGTTCAGGTCGTGGATGCCACAGGACTGACGTGTCCTCTGCCTATTCTGCGTGCCAAAAAGGCACTGGCCACTATACAAAGTGGGGAAGTGCTTAAAATCATTACGACAGATCGCAATGCGGTCCGTGACTTCCAGGCATTTTCCAAGCAGACCCACAATCCCTTGCTATCGCAGGAAGAAACCGAGACTGGCGCTGTTCATTATCTGCAACGCCGCTAAGTCTGTTGTTTTAATTCGGTTTTTCACGTATTTTAAGGGAATTTTCTTGGCAGGGGCATGATTTTAATGCTATCATCGTCTGTTTTAAGAATTCCTGAACTCATTCACAAAGGTCTACCTATGGTGGTTATTCGTCTGGCCCGCGGTGGCTCAAAAAAACGTCCGTTCTACAATCTGGTTGCTGCTGATTCACGCAACCGTCGCGATGGTCGTTTCATCGAGCGCGTTGGCTTTTACAATCCTGTTGCCAAAGAAGGCACAGAAGCACTGCGCGTTGCCCTTGACCGCGTTACGCACTGGGTTGACAACGGCGCTCAGCTGTCTCCTGCTGTTGCCCGTCTGGTTAAAGAATACTCAGCAAAAGCAACCAACGCCTAATGCAGCGTGCCGATTGGCTTGAATCACAAGCCGGTCTGTGTCGCGCAGCCAGGTTCATTTTAGCTGAAAGTTTTGTATTGAAACTGTGCATCTGAACCGGGCGTCAGTGTTGTTTATGTGGGTGTCCTGATAGACACCACGCTGGCTCAGGCCCTGGCGATTCGCCGGGGCTTTGCCATTTGCGCCGTATTTTTCCGTATTTTCCGATAGTGCCGTAGTGGGTCTGATACGAGCGCAACGGCTTTGTTACGATTCGCTTTTTTTCACAATTTATTGCCTGGAGCCCGCATGAGTGCAGCACCCGAGGATCTGGTTGAACTTGGCCGTATTATTTCTGCCTACGGCGTAAAAGGTATGGTGAAAATTCAGCCTTATACCGACGATCGAAGTGCGCTTCTGGATATCGGTGAATGGTGGCTCGCGCGCGTTTCTCCACGCGACGGGTCACTGCAGACGCCGCATAGCCGGGTAAAAGCCCAGCGGGTTCGGGAGCAGGGTAGTGATCTGGTCGCGGCGCTCGAGGGCGTTACAGATCGGGATCAGGCAGAAGCCATGAAAGGAACGTCGGTCTTCGCGCAGCGCAGCCTGTTTCCATCTGCTCCTGAAGATGAATACTATTGGGTTGATCTGATAGGCAGTCACGTTTATCTGGAGCAGACCGGCGAACTCGCTGGCGTTGTTCTGGAAGTCATGGATAATGGCGCGCACGGCGTGCTGCGTGTCGGTCGTCATCAGTTGAACGAGCAAAATGAGCCTGCCCCCATTCTGGACGCGAAAGGTCGCGTAAAAGAATGGCTGGTTCCGTTTGTCAGCGAGCATGTCCCAGAGGTCGATGTGGCAAATCGTCGCATCGTTACCCGATTCCCGCTGGATTTCTGATGCGATTTGACGTCATCACGCTTTTCCCCGAGCTGTTTACTGCAGTCAGTGATTCTGGCGTAACGGGAAGGGCGCACCGTCAGGGCATCTGGTCGCTCAAAACCTGGAATCCCAGAGACTATACCAGCGATGTCCATAAAACCGTTGATGATCGACCCTATGGTGGCGGGCCGGGCATGGTCATGCTTAGTCAGCCGCTGGAGCATGCACTGAACGCTGCTCGCCTGCAGCAGGAAACCGAAGGTGCACCGCGTTTGCCTCTTATTCTGATGAGTCCGGCAGGACGGCGCTTTGATCAGACGGTCGCCCACGAACTCGCGCAGCGACCCGGCGCCATACTGCTTTGCGGCCGTTATGAGGGTATAGATCAGCGTTTTATTGATCAATATGTGGACGAAGAATTGTCCATAGGTGATTTCGTGCTTTCAGGTGGAGAGATTGCCGCCATGGCCGTGATGGACGCAGTCGTCCGTCTGTTGCCCGAGGTACTGCATACCGCAGACTCTGCCATTGAGGATTCCTTTCAGTCTTCCCTATCCGGCCTGCTCGATAGTCCGCATTACACGCGGCCCGATAATTTCAATGATGTGCCGGTGCCGGCCGTCCTTTCCTCCGGGCATCATAAAAATATTGCCCGCTGGCGGCGCGAGGCGTCGCTGCGGCTCACTGCCCGGCGCCGTCCGGATCTGATTGAGGCAGCCCGGGAAAAGGGCTGGCTGACCCGCGAAGACGAAGCGTTTCTGAAGACGCTGTCCTAGACGTACCACCCATTAACTCTTGGGAAGCCAACAGGGTTTTTGCTTTGGCTTATTACTGGCAGTATTATTATTGCTTAGTCAATTAATTGTGTGTGAGGCCTTTGTGATTCCTTTTTCCGTTCTCGATCTGTCGCCCGTCAACGAAGGCGAAACCACCGGAGACGCTTTGCGTCATTCCCTCAAACTGGCTCAGACAGCAGAGAGCCTGGGATATCGCCGTTTCTGGATGGCCGAACATCACAATATGCCAGGGATTGCCAGTGCGGCAACTTCGGTGGCTCTCGGTTTTATTGCCGGCGGCACCGAGCGTATCCGTATCGGTTCCGGCGGTGTCATGCTTCCCAATCATTCGCCTCTGGTCATCGCAGAGCAGTTCGGGACCCTGGCATCGCTTTACCCGGATCGCATCGATCTTGGTCTGGGCAGGGCGCCTGGCACGGATATGACAACAGCGCGGGCGCTACGCCGCGATATTCATGCTGCGGCCGAGCGTTTTCCGGAAGATGTGCAGGAATTGCGCGAGTATTTCGAAGAGGTACGGCCGGGACAGGCTGTTCGTGCCGTGCCCGGCGCAGGATTGCGTGTGCCGCTATGGCTTCTGGGTTCCAGTCTGTATAGTGCGCAACTGGCGGCGCATCTGGGCTTGCCATTTGCGTTTGCGTCGCACTTTGCGCCGACCGATCTCATGCCGGCGCTGTCTATCTATCGTGCTCGCTTCCAGCCATCGGCGTATCTGGAGAAACCCTATGCCATGGCCTGTGTGAACGTGATTGCGGCTGACACCGATGAAGAAGCCCGCTATCACTTTACTTCCATGCAGCTGGCGTCCGTTCAGTTGTTCCGGGGCAAACCCGGAAAAATGCCGCAGCCGGTCAAGGACCTGGATGCGCTGATTACGCCGATGGAAAAGGCCGGGGTTGAGCAGAAGCTGGCGTATTCGATGGTGGGGTCGCCCGAGACGGTCCATCAGGGCCTGCAGCAATTCATCAGTACCACAAGCGTCGATGAGCTCATGATCACGTCACGGATCTTTGATGTGCCAACAAGACTCAAATCTTTGGCACTGACGGCACCCATCTTCTCTGAAGCAACAGTCTGACCCGTTTTTCTGGCTTTAGAAGGAGCCACCTGGCAGGCCTGTCAGGGGCTTTAGTGTGCATTGCAGCAACAGACGTCACGCATTGCACCGAAAGAGTGCATAAAATGCGTCGCTGTTGTGCTCTGCACTAAAAATTTGGCGTTTTGCTATTTTCACTTGAAATTAAAGCGTGTATGATTTAAGTATCACCTGCGTGATTAAGTCCATGGTTCTTAGCATCTTGATTATTAAGAAAAAATCGCTATATAACTCTCATCGGAACATAAATATTTCTTGCCTTTCTTAGGGTTTTCCATCACACTATATGGCTATGGTCACTAAAGTTCTATTTGTATGTATGGGCAGTATCTGTCGCTCTCCCGCTGCGGAGGGGGTCTTTCGTCGCCTCGTCGAAGAGGCTGGACTGCAGGACTCCATCACGACGGACTCGGCCGGGACTCAGGACTACCATATTGGTGATCCACCGGATGGGCGTGCCCAGCTGGTTTCGCGCAAGCGGGGTTACGACATTTCACAATGCCGTGCCCGTCAGGTGACGCCGAATGATTTCAAGGAATTTGACCTCATTCTGGCCATGGACTGGGATAATCTGTCGTATCTGCAGCAGATCTGTCCCAAGCCGCAGCAGCACAAGCTGATGCTTCTTATGCGTTTTGCGAACGATTACGAAGAGGCGACTGTACCAGATCCCTATTACGGGGGCCTGGACAGCTTCACTCGTATGCTCGACTACCTGGAAGACGCCTGTCAGGGCGTTTTCGAGATCATCAGCAAGCGCGTCAAGCAATATCAGGCTGCCTAGTGCTGCTATCGGGGTTCCTGATACCGGGACTCCCGAAATCCGGGTTGATGTGCCTCCTGCGCCTTCCAGCAGCTCGACAGTTGCGAATTAGTGATATGTGCACTCAGGCTATTTCCCCCGCGGCGCATGCGCTTTCCGGCCTGACATCCCGATCAGACACCAGTCATTGTGTTCGCAGACCACCCCGGTTGTGCCCGCAAGACAACACCCCGATCTGGTGATTCATCAC
>JBEBTQ010000307.1:0-4641 GCA_040393685.1 Advenella kashmirensis
TTGATGCGTGATGTCCGGCAGGCGCTGGATAAAGTCAGAAAAACAGGTATTCAGAAATAAGGATTTTTCATGAGCTGGTTAGACAAGATTCTTCCACCACGCATCAACAAGAAGACAGAACAGCAGGGACGTCGTGTGCCCGAGGGTCTGTGGGTCAAGTGCCCCGCCTGCGAATCGGTTCTGTATAACGATGACCTGGTCGAAACCGTCAATGTGTGCCCCAAGTGCGGCCATCATATGCGGCTGAATGCCCGTGCGCGTATCGATTCGCTGCTGGACGCAGATGGCCGTGTTGAAATCGGCGACAGTATCCGGTCCACCGATCCGCTCAAATTCAAGGATAGTCGCAAATATCCTGAGCGTTTGGCCGAGGCCACGCAAAAATCCGGGGAATCCGACGCACTGGTGGTCATGAGCGGCAGCATTTGTACCGTTCCCGTTGTGCTCGCCTGCTTTGAGTTCGACTTCATGGGTGGGTCTATGGGCTCGGTTGTGGGCGAACGTTTTGTGCGCGGTGTACGTGCAGCCATACAGAACAAAACGCCTTTCATATGCGTCGCCGCATCTGGCGGCGCGCGCATGCAGGAAAGCCTGTTTTCGCTGATGCAAATGGCCAAAACCAATGCCATGCTGACGCGCCTGTCCCAGGAAGGCCTGCCGTTCATCAGTATTCTGACTGATCCTACCATGGGTGGTGTGTCGGCCAGTTTCGCCTTTATGGGGGATGTTGTGATTGCCGAGCCCAAAGCATTGATTGGCTTTGCGGGTCCGCGCGTTATCGAACAGACCGTAAGGGAGCAATTGCCCGAAGGCTTTCAGCGTGCCGAATTCCTGCTGGAAAAGGGCGCAGTCGATATGGTGATTGACCGCCGGGAGCTGCGCACCGAACTGGCACGCCTGATGGCTTTGCTGACCCGTCAATCCAGCGAAGCGGTTTCTGCCTGATTGGCTGGATGCCATGGACGCGGATCTTTTCAGACTTGAAAGAACGCTAACCTATCAGTTGCATCAGTTATCCCGACTGATAGACAGACGGCTTAATTTTTCCGATCTTGAGCGCATTAATCTCAATGCGAGCGAAGGTCGGACGATTGCGATTCTTGGCTATTATGGAAGTGTATCCGTGATGCAGCTGGCTCGCCTGGGAAATCTGGACAAGAGTCATGCCAGTCGGGCCGTTGTCACACTGGTTGATAAAGGCATCATCGAAAAGCGCAGCGACAGTCGGGATGCACGCGCGTTTGTGCTGCTTCTGACCGAAGAAGGCAAAGTCGTCTATTCAGAAATAGTCGATCTGATAATCAAACGCAATGAAATCGCGATGCGCACACTGACTCTTCGCGAAAAGCAGGCGCTTTTCAGCATCTTCAGCAAAATCCAACAGAATCTGGCCGAATAACTGTATCCGAATAACTGACTGATTTCGGCGCGAACATTCCCACCAAAAGAAATGCCCCTTGCTTTTGACACCGTTAAGGTGTCGCAGACAAGGGGCTTTTTGTGCCACCCGCTTTCCGAATGTAAAGCGATGGCCTGGCGCTTTACAGCACGCTACACAACGACTTTATTCGCCGCGTGTTTCCACAATTTCCAGCTGTTCCTGCTGAACCTGTGCGCGCGCTTTACGAGGGCGACCCGCGGGTTTTGGCGGTGCGGCACTCAGGGCCTGCTCGGTGAGTCCGGCGCGGGTTTCAACCCATTCCATTCCCACGCTGGAGACAATCTCCTTGAGTACTTCCTTATTTGCGTAACCCGCAGTTTTACCTGCGTCATCTGACTGTGTGTCAGCAGAGGCGGGGGCTTCTCCAGCTGCAACGTCTTTGACAGCCGTTTCAGTTGCGGTTGCCGATACTGGTTCCGCTGCCGCTGGTGATTTGCTTTCCTGAGTCGTCTCAGACGCTTTGCCTGTGTCAGCAACGTTTCCTACGGCAACATCCTCGGCGACAACTTCCTGAGTTGCGGCATCATATGTCTCTGCACGGTCGGTGGCGGCAGGTGCCGCTGCTGAATGAGCAGCGATGCTGGCGGATTCCACTTGCGGCTCGGCAATGACTGCTGCCGCTGCGTCTGGCGTTTCCTGAGAGGGTTCCGTTGCAGATGCACTGGCTGGCGCAGCTTCGACAGCCTCTACCTTTCCAGGTGCATCGTTATTCGCCACAGGTTCTGCCTTGGCCTGCTTAACCTCTTCTGCGGGGGCCTGTGCGCCCGTAACAGGTTCGGCAAGGGCAGCAACCGGATGACCAGCAGCGGCAACAGGGGCAGAGGCCTCCGATGTGGAAGCGTCTGACTTGTCATCTGTCACAGCGTCGGCTTTTTTCGATTCCGCTGAATCTGCAGACGATGGGCTGGCGTTATCCGTTGCGCCTGTCGCATCCGCTTTTGCTGATGCAGCAGCATCTCCGGCAGCCTGGCCTTCTGAATGAGCAGCCTGATCAATCGCTTCTGCTGCTTCTGCGGCCTGTTCAGATCCGGCAGCGGCACCTGAGCCGGCTGCGAGCAGCACATCGTTGGGCACGAAAGAGGCTTTATCTGTGGCTGTGGTTTCAGTCGAATCATTCTGACGGCGGCCACGACGGCTCCGACGACGACGGCGGCGAGGTTCTGCGTCGCCGGTCTGATTGTCTTCACCTTCAGCAGCTACAGTGTTTTTCTCGTCGGAATCGTCTTCGATGAGGTCTTTTTCCAGCGGTGTGGGACGGGCAGCAGTTTCTGTCTGCGGCTGACGACCACGACGCTGCGATGGCGCCTTTTCTGTGCTGGCGGCTTCTGAGCCCGACTCTTCACTGGCTGCGACTTCAGTATTCGGCGTTGCTGCAGACACTTCGGTCTCATCGGAGGCATTGCGACGATTGCGTCCACGTCCGCGACGGTTACGTGAGCGACCACCGGTGTCTTCGCTACTGGCGCTATCCTGATCCTGAGTCGGGCGGGCTGCTTTGTTCTCAGCAGTGCTGTCGGCCGCTGCGCTGTCATCCTGCTTGCGCTGGCGACCGCGTGGGCTGCGGCGGTTTTCGCCATCTTCCTCGGTTTTGGCCGGCGTGCGTTTTTCGCCTCGGCGGTTGCGTCCGCCGCGCTCTGCGCGTTCACCATTGCCCGATTGACGACCACCTGCGCGACGTCCTTCGGCTTTCTCAGGTGTGGCAGGCGCTTTTTCCGTTTCTGCGGGGGTTACCACTTTGGGACCGGCCAGCCAGGACAGGACTTTCTGGAAGATGCCCTGGATGCCTGGAACAGGCGCAGCCTGAACCACTTGTGGCTGAGCTGCTGGCTGAGGCTTGATTGCACTGGGGGCGGGCTGGTCAGGAGAGATACCTTTGACCAGAGCCTCAGGGCGTTCGTTCTGCTCGGATTTTTCTTTGGTGGATTCCCATTTGACCGTCGTTTCCGGCGCTTCGATCAGATCGATGCTGGCTTTAGGGTCATCCAGACGGGAATCATCGTAACGGATGCGTTCAATATGATGATGCGGTGTTTCGAAATGCTTGTTCGGAATGAGTACCAGATTAACTTTCAGGCGGGATTCCAGCTTGACGATATCGGAGCGTTTTTCGTTCATCAGGAAGGTGGCCACTTCTACCGGTACCTGTGCATGCAGGGCTGCGGTATTTTCTTTCATGGCTTCTTCCTGAAGCAGGCGTAGTACGTTCAGCGCACTGGATTCCACGTCACGGATCACGCCTGTGCCATTGCAGCGCGGGCAGGTGATATGCGAGCCTTCATTCAGGGCAGGGCGCAGACGCTGACGGGACAGTTCCATCAGGCCGAAACGGGAAATTTTGCCCATTTGTACACGGGCGCGGTCCACGTGCAGTGCGTCGCGCAGCTTCTGTTCGACGGCGCGCTGGTTCTTGTTGTCTTCCATGTCGATGAAATCGATCACGATCAGACCACCCAGGTCGCGCAGGCGCAGTTGCCGGGCCACTTCCTCGGCCGCTTCCAGATTGGTACGCAGTGCGGTTTCTTCGATATCGGCGCCACGGGTAGAGCGGGCCGAGTTGACGTCAATCGCTACCAGGGCCTCGGTGTGGTCGATGACCACAGAGCCGCCGGAGGGCAGTTGTACGGTACGGGAATAGGCCGTTTCGATCTGGTGTTCGATCTGGAAACGGGAGAACAGGGGGATATCGTCCTGATAGCGTTTGACGCGGTTCACGTTGTCAGGCATTACGTCCTGCATAAAGGCAGTTGCCTGCTGCGTGATGGCCTCGGTGTCGATCAGGATTTCGCTGATATCGGGTGAGAAATAGTCACGGATGGCACGAATGACCAGACTTGATTCCTGATAAATGAGAACCGGAGCCGGGTAATCCTTGGCAGCGGCATCAATGGCGCGCCACAGTTGCAGGAGGTACTTCAGATCCCACTGCAGTTCAGGTACGCTGCGACCGATACCGGCAGTGCGGGCAATGATGCTCATGCCGCCAGGCAGATCGAGCTGTTCCATGGCATCGCGCAGTTCCTGGCGATCTTCGCCTTCGATTCGGCGAGATACGCCACCGCCACGCGGATTGTTGGGCATCAGAACCAGATAGCGGCCCGCCAGGGAAATGAAAGTGGTCAGGGCGGCGCCCTTATTGCCACGTTCTTCTTTTTCTACCTGGATGATGAGTTCCTGACCTTCGTGCAGGGCATCCTGAATGC
>JBEBTQ010000308.1:0-4639 GCA_040393685.1 Advenella kashmirensis
AGCCAGTGCCACTTTTGCTGACTTGGTAAAGGGCATGACAGATGAATTACAGGCATCCGGATTGCAACTGCTTCTGGCCAACGCACAGTACTCTCAAGAACTGGAAGAACAGGCTATCCGCACTTTTGTTGGCTGGCACCCCACCGCTCTGATTCTGACCCGTCACGATCACACGCCCGCGGCTGAAGCCATGCTGCGTGCACTCAATATCCCCGTGATCGAAGCCTGGGGTCTGGTACCGGGGCGACCATTTCATCAAGTGGGGTTCCCGCATATTGAAACCGGCGCAGTACTGGCCCGGCATTTTCTGGAACAGGGCGCGACCCGGATACAGTTTGTTATGTCACAAACCACTGAAGACTTCCGCGCCAAACAGCGCGCGCAAGGCTATGCAGACGCCATGACCAGCGCCGGCCTCAAAGCAGATGTACAGATTGTCCCTGAAGATGACGAATTCGAGGCAGGTGCAGTGAGCATTGAAGCATTATCCCGTTTACCTGCTGCGTCCCGACCTCAGGCGTTGATTTTTGCCAATGACAATATCGCCGCTGGTGCCATATTGCACGCGCCCTCATGCAATCTGATCCTGCCTCGCGACTGCGCCATTGCCGGGTTTGGCGATGCCCCTATTTCTGCACGACTGCGTCCAGCCCTCACAACCCTGCGCCCGGCACGCTATCAGATTGGTCAGCATGCGGCACGCACAGTCCTGCAGCAGCTGATGGCGGCCCAGGAGGGTCAAAACAGCATCGTTGAAGACCAGTTACCATGCGATCTGATCATCAGGGAAAGCAGCCAATTGCATTTGTAATGATGGTGCAGGTCGAGAGTGGATTGTCGGTGTGACCGCTCAGGTCTTTTTGCGGCTATGGTGCAATCAAATCCCGTATATCCCGCTGCAATTGCGGTAGTACCTCATCCTCAAACCAGGTATTCTGCTTAAGCCAGCGATTGTTGTGCCAGGACGGATGCGGTAGCGGATAGATGCGTACAGAAGCGTCGGCCAGAGTGTACTGGCGCCAGGAGCGTACCGTTTCAGTGACGCCCTGACGCGCCGCCTGCGGACCCATATGCCAGCGCTGGGCATAGCCGCCGATAGTCAATATCAGTTTCAGATTGGGCAAACGGGCAAATAATTGCGTGCGCCACAATTCCTTGCACTCCCGTCGTGGCGGCAAATCACTGCCATCGTCCCTTAATCCGGGGAAACAGAACCCCATGGGAATAATTGCGACTTTGGAGTCGTCGTAGAAGTCCTGGTCCGAGATAGCCATCCACTGCCGGAGCCGAACACCGGATGCATCATTAAAGGGGCGTCCGGACTCATACACGCGCGTGCCGGGTGCCTGACTGGCAATACAGATGGAAGCCGTCTGTGATACCTGAATGATAGGGCGCGGCTCGGGGGCCATGGGCTGCCCATAACGAGGCTCGTCATGACAAACCCGACAGCTGCGGATTGCCTTAAGATACTGTGCAAAGGTAAGGATGTCGTTATTTTTTATCGAATGATTCATATGTGAAAGAGTTATCTTGCAGCTCCCTGGCTCCATACTACACCTGTCCTGCCATCCTCTGCAGAAACCGCATGAATCACGCATGTCATCATGCATAAGCGCTTCGTACAGGCGAACAAACCCACGAGCACAAAAAACCAGCACGCTGATATCAATGCGCCACAGGCGGTCTGCCTTATAACAAAACACAAATGCGATATGAAGAATACTAACCGGCTCTCTTAAAGCATGCGTGGCAGCACGTCGGCCGTACCGGAGGCTTTTCTGTGGACATAGACCATGCCAATATGGCCGAGCACCAACGCCAGTAGTATCCAGCCAAGCTCGCCATGCAACAGTCCGGCCAGATCAATCATCCATTGAACCTTTTGGCCGGTCGGTTCCATCAGCGATATGCCCAGATATGAGAACGGGCGATCCGCACCGTAGGTACGCAGTAATGCCAATGCAGGAATAGCCAGCATAAATGCGTACAGCACACTGTGGCCCAGGCCCGCCATGGTCGACAGAGAAGGTGGCCTGCGCGACCGATTGAGTAGAGCCCAGACTATTCTGATGATGCCCAGACAGAACACAGTGAACCCCATAAACGAGTGAGTCGGCCATAACGCATCTTTAATGGGTGTCTCGTCTGCAAAGTAATGCAGGGCAGCGGTGAAAAACATCCAGGCAAAAGCCAGCGCCATTAACCAGTGTAATGCACGGGAAACTAAACCATATTTATCTGATGAATCAAACAGCGACAATGAAAACCTCCATTCATAAAAAAAAAATTGTTTATTACTCCGACACACACCGCGACTGCAGCAGAAATAGCGGCATGCCGGCAGCTCGCTGGCGCCAGTATGGGAGAGAATCAGGGATCAGGCGTATCGCGGCCTGTCTTTGGACAGGAAAAGCAGGCAAAAGTGCCCGCTATCCGCGATACTTAAGCACATCAATACGCTTTCTACCGACTGGCAGCGAGGTATGGAGTACCATGTCTGAAATGATGGATTGAAAAGCCAATCCTATCGGATTTATATCTTATGAATGTGACGATCTATTTGATATCAATCAACAAATATTTCAATCGACTACCTGAGTGTGCGTACAATCGTTCGCCCGTTATGGCGCGATCACGCACGACGGATCGCCTTCCTTACACTGAAGCAGGGTATTAAACTCGTTAATCCTGGCTTGCGTCTTATCGGTCAGGCAGCCCGCAACAACCATTGAATGTATGGAACCGCCTTCTGAACCTGAGCTTTGAAATTTGCAGTCAAGATCACGGAACTGAATCCAGGCATTCTGGGCTGCTTTCAAATCGGCCTGCTGGGATGCGTCAAGCTTATTGAATACCTCGCGATAGACTTTGTTCAGGTGTGCATCGACTTTTTTATAGTCGGTCGAGGCTGACTGATTCATATCGCTTTGTGTCTGCGCATAACTATCGTTGCTTACGGCTGAGAATATAGCGGTACATGCCAATACGGAACACAGTAAAACCTTTCTGAACATAGATCCTCCGCTTGAATGTGTATGAATTAACAATAAAAACGTCGAATCACTACAGCTACTTTCAGGCCGATGATTCGACAACGGTACCAAGTTAGCATATTACGGCAACTGCTCGTGATTTATTTACAGGTGAAGATAATGCCAGCCAACTTACCACTCAGAGAAAACATTAAAGCAGCACGTACTCTACCTGCAGAGCGGGTATAACTTACTCACAGTTCGATATCCTTGAGTGGCAGAAGTGTGTCATCGATTTGCGGAAACTGATCCTCGGAGGCAAGCGGCTCGAGCGCTGCCAGCACCTCGACCAGGTTTTTCGATTGGATCGGCTCAATGATTAATCTGTATCCGTCGCGATGAATCAAAACCCTTTTACCCGGTAATTCAAAGTCTGCAGGAATACGAACTGCCTGACTTTTATTATTGCGAAACAGACTGGTTTCTCTTGCCAATGCGGGATGTAACTTTCGGAGTGGTGCCATGAAAATCTCCATAATGCATATATATTTGCATGTGTATGATAACGCCGTAATAAAGAAAGTTGCAGGAAGAATGACAGACAGTCGATGACTGGGCTCGCCGCCACCCTTTCTGCTATCGCGAAATGCGATGGCACCATCATAAATGACTGATTTGATTAATTTAAATGCCTGACTACAATCATTTTTCAATGATTTTAAAGGGTCAGAAATGAGAAACTACCGAATCGGCCAGATTGTGCCCAGCTCCAATACAACCATGGAAACGGAAATTCCGGCCATGCTGAACGCACGCCGCGAGCTGTTCCCCAACGAAACCTTCACGTTTCACTCCGCACGGATGCGGATGATGAGCGTCACGCCAGAGGAGCTGACGGCAATGGATCAGGCCAGCGATCGCTGCGCCATCGAACTGAGCGATGCCCGCATGGATGTGATGGCGTATGCCTGCCTGGTAGCCATTATGGCCCAGGGCAATGGGTATCATCGCCAGTCCCAGTCCCGGTTGCAAAAGGCCGTTCAGGAGAACAACACCAACATCCCTATCCTGAGTTCGGCCGGCGCGCTGGTAGACAGCCTGAAGGAAAAGAATCTGGGCAAGGTCTCCATTATCACGCCCTACATGAAGCCGCTCACACAGCGCGTGATAGAATACATTGAGGCCGAAGGAATCAGTGTCCATGACTCCATCAGCCTGGAAGTATCTGATAATCTGGAAGTCGGCCGCCTGGATCCGGCCAATCTGCTGGACCACGTTACGCGTCTGGATATCGATGGTGTAGATGCGGTGATTCTGTCTGCCTGCGTGCAAATGCCGTCACTGCCTTCCATCCAGAAGGCCGAAGACAAAATCGGCAAGCCAGTGCTGTCCGCTGCCGCAGCGACGGTTTATCAGATGCTGAAAACCCTAAACCTGGAAACGCGGGTGCCCAACGCAGGATTCTTGCTGTCGGGTAACTAGCGGGTTCTCTCTCCCTCTGAACGTGCCGTGAAAATTGATCTGCTCACATTAAAATTATTTATACGGGTTGTTGATGAGGGTACGATCAGTCGCGCAGCAGAGCTGGAAAACATCGCGGCGGCGGCCGTCAGTCGCCGCCTGTCAGAACTTGAAGACAAGCTAGGCCTGGTCCTGCTGAACCG
>JBEBTQ010000309.1:0-4637 GCA_040393685.1 Advenella kashmirensis
ACCACAAAAGTTTCCACTTCACAAATGGGTGATGCCGTATTGAAGGCATTAAACTGATATAGTTATCTAATTCAGTCACTTATGATGATGGCGGATGGCGCACCTGCTTGCGCGCATCCGCTGTTGCATTTCCAATTTCACACCGTTTTTTCAGAAACACAGAGTCAGGTAAAGAATCATGTCACAGTCAGTGGGTTTTGTCGGATGGCGCGGAATGGTTGGTTCCGTGCTTATGCAGCGTATGCGGGACGAGGGCGATTTCGCCTTTATCAATCCGGTCTTTTTTTCAACGAGCAATGCGGGTGGTAAAGCACCGGCCTGGGCCGATGGTGCGGGTCCTTTGCAGGACGCCCATGACATTGAGGCATTGAAAAAACTCCCCATTATTGTGACGGCACAGGGCGGCGACTACACCACCGAGGTGCATGGCAAACTGCGCAGCGCCGGCTGGGATGGCGTCTGGATTGATGCGGCAAGCACGCTGCGCATGAAAGACGATGCCATTATTGTGCTTGATCCTGTCAATCGCAATGTCATCGATTCGGCCATCAATAAAGGCGTAAAAAACTTTATTGGCGGTAACTGCACGGTCAGCTGCATGCTCATGGGTCTGGCAGGTCTGTTCAAGCACGATCTGATCGACTGGATGACCAGCATGACCTATCAGGCTGCCTCTGGCGGTGGTGCACAGCATATGCGTGAACTGCTCACCCAGTTCGGCCTGCTGAACGAGGCGGTTCGCCCCTTGCTGGACGATCCGGCTTCTGCCATTCTGGAAATCGATCGTCAGGTTCTGGCCAAACAGCAGGATGCCAGCCTGCCCAAAGATATGTTCGGCGTTCCTCTGGGCGGCAGCCTGATCCCCTGGATCGACAAAGACCTGGGCAATGGTCAGTCCCGCGAAGAATGGAAAGCCGAAGCCGAAACCAACAAAATTCTGGGCCGTGGCGAGGGCTTTGGCAGCTCGCCAATTCCGATAGACGGACTTTGTGTTCGGATTGGTGCGATGCGCTGCCATAGTCAGGCACTGACCATCAAACTTAAAAAAGACGTTTCCATCGACGAAATCACCGACATGCTGCGTGAAGGCACCGAATGGGCTAAGGTCATTCCCAATACCCGTGAAGAGACTATGCAGGATCTGACGCCGGTTGCCACAACCGGTACGCTTGATATTCCGGTAGGCCGTCTGCGTAAAATGTCCATGGGACCGGAATATCTGAGCGCGTTTACCGTCGGTGACCAGCTTTTGTGGGGGGCGGCGGAACCGCTACGCCGCATGCTGCGTATCAGTCTCGGAGAACTGTAAGCATGGATCTGCCCGCCTGGATAGCGAATTACATCTCACTCTGGCTGCTGGGCTTGCTGGCAGTCATCGTGATTGGCCTGTTCATCATGGTTCGGTGTGATCAGCGCAAAAAGGCGCGACTGCCTGCCGGGCCTGGGTACGAGGCTTTCCAGCAGCAACTCAAATCCATCAATCTGGACCTCGATGCGCCCGATTCCGACCACGCAGCGCCCCGATCCTGATAGGCTAGCCGACGAGGACGACAGGCCGGCCTCCCGGCGAATCGCCCTGGGCGTCGCCTACAACGGCAAACCCTATCTGGGCTGGCAGACCCAGCCCGGCGGGCGTACCGTGCAGGATACGCTGGAAAAGGCGCTGGCAGCCTTCACGTGTGAACCCACCTCAACCATTTGCGCTGGCCGTACCGACACCGGGGTACATGCCCGGGCGCAGGTTGTTCATCTTGACACCACGATTGACCGCCGTATGGAATCGTGGATTCGCGGCGTCAATGCCCATCTCCCGCCGGATATCACCATTCGCTGGGCGCGGCAGATGCCCGCTGATTTTCACGCCCGTTTCTCTGCCACTTCCCGCAGCTATGTGTATCTGCTCAGAAATGAGCGGATTCTATCTCCACACTGGCATGGCCGGGCCGGCTGGGATTTCCACCCACTGGATCTGAAGGCCATGCAACAGGCTGCGGGTTATCTGCTGGGGCAGCATGACTTCAGCAGCTTTCGATCCTCTCAATGCCAGGCAGCCAGTCCCATCCGCAGTATTGAGCAACTGAGTATCGAACAGCAGGGTGTGTTTTTCGTCTTTACGCTGAAAGCCAATGCCTTTTTGCACCATATGGTGCGTAACATTCTGGGCTGTCTGCTGTACGTGGGGAAAGGGCGCCACGCGCCAGAGTGGATAGAACAGGTGCTTGCAGAAAAGGACCGTAAAATCGCCGCACCCACCTTTATGGCCGATGGGCTTTATTTTGCTCAGGCGAACTATCCGGCGCATTTCGGGCTGGAAGAGTTCGACGGCTTCGACACGACGCGGCCATTGCATGCCTTGCTGCTGGAAAATTAGCAAAAAGAGGGCAGCGGCGCCACATATTACAATTGTGATGACGATGGGCAGGGGAAATAAGGGTAATTCTTGAGGGCGAAAACGGGTTAAATCCTGTACGATTCTGCGGTAACCAAAAGTTTCGATTTCCGCTTTTCCTCACAATACCCATTGGAGACCTAAAACGATGAAACGTCGTTCCTTTCTCAAGCAGGCCACCGCCGGCGTCGCTGCAACGGGTGGTGCTGTACTGGCATCACCCGTTTTTGCGCAGGATGCCCCGACCATCAGCTGGCGTCTGGCCTCCAGCTTTCCCACCAGCGCGGACGCAATTTATAACGGCAGTGTCAATTTTGCCAAGCATCTGGCGGAAGCCACCGACGGCAAATTCAAGATCAGCGTTCACCACGCCGGTGAAGTGGTTCCGGCACTTCAGGTTCTGGACGCCGTACAGAACAATACGGTTCAATGCGGTCACAGTGCGGCTTATTACTACTACGGAAAGGATCCGGCACTCAGCTTCGATGCGGCCGTGCCCTTTGGTCTGAACACTCGCCAGTACAATGCCTGGATGCGCTCCGGCAATGGTCTGGCGCTGACCCGCGAAGTGTACAAAAAATTCAATATCGTTAACTTCCCTTGCGGTCACACAGGCACGCAAATGGGCGGCTGGTTCCGCAAGGAAATCAATGGCGTGGAAGACCTTAAAGGACTGAAAATGCGCTGCAGCGCGTTTGCCGGTGCAGTGCTTTCACGACTGGGCGTGATTCCCCAGCAGGTTGCCGGTGGCGATATTTACCCTTCACTGGAAAAAGGCACAATTGATGCGGCCGAATGGATCGGCCCTTACGATGACGAGAAACTCGGCTTCAACAAGGTTGCCAAGTACTATTACTATCCCGGTTGGTGGGAAGGTGGTTTCCAGGTGTCGCTGTATGTGAACGACGGCGAGTACGAAAAACTGCCCAAGCACTATCAGTCTGCCATCATGCAGGCCAGCGCACTGGCAACAGAAGAAATGATCGGCACGTATGACGCCAAAAATCCCGCTGCCCTGCGTCGTCTGATCGCTGGTGGTGGTGTTCTGAAGCGTTTTCCAAAGTCTGTTCTGGACGCTTCTTTTGCCGAAGCCAACAAAGTCTATGAAGAACTGTCGGCCAAAGATCCGCTCTTCAAGAAAATCCATGACGACTACATGGCATTCCGCAATGATGTCTACCCATGGTTCGGCGTTGCCGAGTTCAGCTACGATGCGTTCATGCTGGACGCTTTGAGAAACAAAAAATAAAAACACCATGTAAAATCCGTTGTTTCCGAAAGTGCCGTGCCGCAAGGCGGCCCGCGGAAGCAACGGACGTTCTGACGTCTTTTTTTCCTATCTTATGGTGTGAAAGCAAATGAAGTTTCTCTTCACTCTTTCCCGGGCTATTGATGCGCTCATCATGGCGGTTGGTCGGATCGTGATCTGGCTGACCCTGGTCGTGGTGCTGATCAGTGCGGGGAACGCGGTGGTCCGCAAGACCTTGCATTACAGCTCCAATGGCTGGCTCGAGATCCAATGGTATCTTTTCGGCGCCATTTTTCTGCTTGCTGCGGGCTATACATTTCTCAAGAACGAACACGTACGCGTCGATATTATTTCTCAGCGTCTGTCCAAACGAACGCAGATTATCATCGAAACCATCGGTGTGCTGTTTTTCATGTTGCCGGCATGTCTGTTACTGATTTATCTGTCCTGGCCTTTTTTCATGCTTGCTTTTGATACCAATGAGCAATCGTCCAATGCAGGTGGTCTGGTTCGCTGGCCCGTCAAGTTGCTGATTCCCATTGGTTTCTCATTGCTGGTTTTAGCTGGAATTTCCCATCTCATTAAATGTGTTGCTTATCTGACCGGCAAAGGGCCGGATCCGCTGGCCCCTCTGGGCGGAAAAACAGCGGAAGAACTGCTTGCAGAAGAAATTGCTGCCGAAGCAGAACTCAAACGACAACAATCACTGGAAGCAGGTAACTGAGCATGGAGTTCCTCATTCAAAATATGCCGCCGATCATGTTCCTGACATTGATCTGCTTTTTGCTGCTGGGCTTTCCGGTCGCGTTTTCACTGGCCGCCAACGGTATTCTTTATGCACTGCTTGGCATTGCATTCGGCGAGTTTACCTTCCCGTTTCTGCAGGCCCTGCCTGACCGTGTCTTCGGTATTGTGCAGAACGATTCACTGCTGGCGGTGCCGTTCTTCACCCTGATGGGCCTGATCCTGGAGCGATCGGGCATGGCAGAGGATCTGCTG
>JBEBTQ010000310.1:0-4635 GCA_040393685.1 Advenella kashmirensis
AGCCAGGCGGGCGGACTGACGCCATGGACATCATCGCCAAGCAGAATGCTGCGCATGGCTTCAAAAATCAGGATCAGTCCGTAGGTCATCAGCACCTGCAGCAGATGTTCGCGCTCATAAAGAAAGCTGAAGAACCCCCATTCAAGCAGATAGCCGAAGGCAAGTGCAAAAATCACACCCAGTACCAGTGCCAGCGCGAAATTATCGATATACATGCCCAATGCATATATCAGATACGCGCCCACCATAAAGAAACTGCCATGCGCCAGATTGATGACGCCCATGATGCCGAAGATCAGTGTGAGTCCACTGGCAATCAGAAACAGCAGCAGCCCGTACTGCACGCTGTTCAAACATTGAATCAGAAACGTTGTTATATCCATATACGATCCGAGGAAAGGCGCGGCGCAGCCGGAACTACCCGGCTAGCCGCACTTCCGGTTTACTTGAGCAGCTTGCAACCTTTTGCCGGATCTTCCAGATTGGCAACGGCAATACCCATGTTTTTATTCTGCTTGTCTGCGACTTCGCGCAGGTAAATATTCTGCACAGGGTTGTGTGCTTTGGACATGGTGAACGGACCTCGCGGACTGTCAACTTTGGCCTGTTCCATGCCCTCGATGACTGCATCCTTGTTCTTGATATCCCCTTTGGCATTGTTCAGACCTGCGGCAAGAAGCTGTGCCGCATCGTAGCCCTGCACAGCGTACACGTCGGGTTCGAGATTGAATTTGGCCTGGTAATTCTTGCGGAATTCCTTGTCTTTGGGATTATCCAGGCCATCTGCGTAGTGCAATGTGGTCAACATGCCTTCTGCGGCGGCACCCTGGGCTTCCAGCGTACCATCAGTCAGAAAGCCCGGGCCGTACAACGGTATATTCTTGCGCAGGCCGGAGGCATCGTAATCCTTGACGAATTTCACCGCACCACCGCCGGCAAAGAAGGCGAAAACGGAATCGGGTTTCAGCGAAGAAATCTCTGTCAGCAAGGACTGGAATTCGACATTGGGGAAGGGCAGGGTCAGTTGTTTGATTACCTTACCACCCTTGGCTTCGAAACCCTCGCGAAAGCCATTGGCTGCTTCCGTTCCGGCCGCATACTTCCAGGTAATGGTGACTGCGGTTTTATGTTTCTGTTTCTCTGCGGCAACAATACCCATGCCGTAAGCCGGCTGCCAGTTGGTGAAGGAACTGCGGAAAATGTTTTTGGCGCATAGTGGTCCGGTCAACATGTCTGCGCCGGCATTGGGAATAATGTACAGAACACCGCTGTCGCGTGCTACCTTGGCCATGCCCATGGCAACGCCGGAGTGAACGGTACCCACCAGCACATCCACCTTGTCACGCTGCACCAGGCGATTGGTGTTCTCAGGCGCCTTGGCCGGATCTGATTCATCATCAACCGAAAAATATTTAATCTCCTGTCCGCCCAGCTTGCCTCCCTGTTCCTCGACGTACAGTTTGAAGCCATTTTCAATGGCTTTGCCCAGGGCAGCGTAGGTGCCGGTAGCCGGTAGCATCAAACCCACCTTCACCGGTTCGGCCAGGGCTGCCGAACTCAATCCCCATGCCAGTATGGCTGTTGCTGCAATACCGTTTTTTTTCGTTCTGTTCATTCTGATGTCTCCTGAATATACGACTGTTTTTTATGATTGCTGCTATCTTTGCCATCGTGCTCATCGCAGCGATCGGCTGATTCTTTTACTATTACGGGTGTGATAACCAGTTGTGGCAGCCCGCACTGCCAGCATTCTTGTTCATTCAGGCCGGTTCATGATGATTCAGTTCACGCAACCGGAAGCGCTGTATTTTTCCCGTGGCCGTTTTCGGCAGTTCCTCCAGAAATTCAATACTGCGCGGATACTTGTGTGGTGCCAGTCGGGACTTGACAAAGGCTTTGAGCGCGTCGCGCAGCGTATCATCCGCCGCAGGTGCATTCTCCTTGAGCACCACATAAGCCTTGGTCTTGACCAGACCCTGGGAATCGGTAACACCAATGACCGCTGCCTCCAGCACCGCATCATGTTCAATCAATGTGGCTTCCACTTCGAAGGGCGAAACATATTGTCCGCTCACCTTGAGCATGTCATCACTGCGACCTGCATAGGTATAGTAGCCGTCTGCATCGCGTGAGTACTTGTCACCGCTCTTGGTCCATTCTCCCTGGAATGTCATTCGTGATTTTTCCCGGTTATTCCAGTACATCAGCGCTGCGCTTCTCCCCTTGATGTACAGGTCACCAATTTCACCATCTGCGACAATAGCACCTTGTTCGTCGCGCAGTTCAAGTTCATAGCCCGGTACGGGTTTTCCTGTGGTTCCATAGCGAACGTCATTGGGGGTGTTGGACAGAAAAATATGGAGCATTTCGGTTGACCCAATGCCATCGATAATATGACATCCGAAATGGGCAGTGAAGCGCTCGCCCAGTTCACGTGGCAGTGCTTCGCCGGCAGATGAACACATGCGCAACGGCACTTCGTCGCGCGTGGGTGTATTGGCTGCGGCCAGCATCCCGGCATAGCCGGTTGGTGCGCCGCAAAAGACGGTGGGACGGTGCGCGCGCATGGCTTCGAAGACCGCATCGGGCGTTGGACGGCCCTCAATCAGGATCACACTGGCGCCCACTGAGAGAGGAAAAGTGAGTGCATTGCCCAGACCGTAGGCGAAAAACAGTTTTGCAGCCGACAGGATACGGTCTGATTCGGTCAGTTTCAGCAACCCCTGCGCGTAATAGACAATCGTCCAATAAGGATTGGCATGGCTGTGCACGGTGCCCTTAGGTCTGCCGGTAGAGCCGGAGGAATAAAGCCAGAAGGCCGGTTCGTCGGCCTTGGTGGTACAGGGACGATGACAGGGCGTAGCTGCCTGCAGCAGTGATGCCATGGCGTGTTGTTGCCGTGACAGCGGGCTTTGCGGACGTGAGACAATCACATGCTTGATTTCATGATCGGCTTCGCTCATGGCCTCGGCAAGGACCGGCACCAGGCTGGAAGAGACCAGGGCTGCCTGGCAGCGACTGTCTTCGATAATGTATTTGTAGTCTTGAGCCGTCAGCAATGTATTGATGGCAACGGGCACCAAACCCGCGTAAATCGCACCCAGAAAGGCCACCGGCCAGTCCGTGCAATCCTGCATCAGCAGCAGGACACGTTCCTCGCGGTGCAGGCCAAGACTCTTCAGTGCAGCAGCCTGTCGTCGAACGCGATCGAACAATTGCGCATAAGTCAGGGTCTCACTGCTGTCAATATAGGCAATATTGTCCAGGCGATGCTGATTGACCTGCATCAGATAGTCGGCAATGTTGAACTCGTTACTGTCTTCCGGGGTATTCATTGTTCGCTCCACTTATCGTCCGGTTCAGAAAACCGGATTACTTCTTTGCAATTGATCCGCCGTGCGCAGCTCAGACTGTCTGCTGCGCAGTCACAGGTCGCGCGCGACTTGCGCGATGTCCCGAATGGGTGATCGCACCTATCGGGCCGCTGTAAATTCAATTTTGCCGGCGGGCAGCAGGTAGAGCACATGCGCTGCGCCGCGGCTGACTGTCGGGCTATGAGCCGAGTCCGGGCCGTAGACTTTCCATCCTGCATCGCTTCCATCAAACTGCGCGCCGGGTGTGATGGGAAGGATCAGATCAATTTCACCGTTCGGGTGGCGGTGATGCGGACCGCGCACATCTTCCATCCGGACAACGTCCACGGAAAAGCCGCGCGTAGCATCGGAGGGCTTGGTGACGCGTCCGTACTTGACACCGTCCGCTTCATATTTGCACATCCAGCCATCCTGAATGCCCTGGGTACAGGACTCAGCGATCGCCTGATACCATTCGGTGTCGGGGCCGTAGTGCTGATTGAGCCATTGCTCCAGGCCACTATTCAAAGGTCTGTCTCCGATCGCATCGGTGACTGTCTCAATAAGCGTGTCGAACTTTTCGCGCATGCTGAATGTCTCCTTAACGCCTCTATTTTTTTCGTGCATTATTTTGCATGTAGGTGATAAGATAGGCATGCAGTTAAAATCAGTCAAGATTTTTGCTTCATGTTTAGGGAAAACACTAGCTTTTCCCATCAACGAAATGGCACCTTATGACGCTGGAAAATTCACTTGAAATAGATTCGCTGGAAGACAAGACGCCGTTGCTGCGGGCGCTGGGCGACAGAATCCGGTCGCTGCGCGCTCGCAAGGGCATTACCCGCAAGAAACTGGCAAGCCTGGCAGGCATTTCCGAAAGACATATGGCCAATCTTGAACTCGGTACGGGCAATGCCACCATTCTGGTTTTGCATCAGGTGGCTCAGGCACTGACCTGCTCATTGGCGGAACTGATCGGGGATGTCACCACCTCATCGCCCGAATGGCTGATGATTCGGGAATTGCTGGAAAACCGCAAGGATGAAGAGCTGCATAAGGTCCGGCTCAAGCTGATTGAACTGTTCGGCGCAGAAAAGGCGCCGGGCTCACGGATGTCACGCATCGCCCTTATCGGCCTGAGAGGTGCTGGAAAATCCACGCTGGGACGCATGCTGGCTGACAAACTTGGATATCCCTTTATCGAGCTGTCTCACGAGATTGAACAGACCACGGGCTGCAGTATCAATGAGATCCACTCGCTTTATGGTCCGGTCGCGTACCG
>JBEBTQ010000311.1:0-4621 GCA_040393685.1 Advenella kashmirensis
ATCCTGTTCGATATGATTGAAGCGCTCTGGCTACAGATCGGTCCGGTGCTCAATTACGATTTAGCAGTTAACTCAGAAAGACTGCTCAACCGGCAGGCCCATATTCATCACAAAAATATGGTGGAAGGAATAAAAATGAAGCAGCCTGAACCGGCTCGCGCGGCCCTTGTGGCCGATTTGATGAGCGCCAGTGAATTGATTCTCCAGAAGAACGTACTTTCTCCTGGCTAACGGATAACGGATAGTGTTTTTTCCGTTTGTGTGCCGATTGATATCGTGGCCGGCAGGCTATTACAATCGACGCATACCAACCGGAGCACCTCATGCCGATATTCCAATATGGCGACACAGAAATTGACTGGCTCAGCAAGCGCGATAAGCGCATGGCTCAGGCCATTGAGAAAATCGGCCTGATCAGGCGCAATACGATGCCTGATCTTTTTCACGCGCTGATTCGCTGCATTATTGACCAGCAAATATCAACGGCGGCGGCGCGTACGGTGAATGAGCGAGTATTGCAGTTGTGTGGTGGCCGGATAAACGCAGAAAGCCTGCTGGCGGCAGGCGCTGACAATCTGCAGCGTTGCGGTACAAGTATGAGAAAAGTGCAATACATGCTTGGGGTGGCGCAGGCGGTTCAATCGGGGCAACTGGACCTGTCTGCCATCGCCGCAATGGATGATGCACAAGTGATCCATACCCTGACAAGCCTGAAGGGGATTGGTATCTGGACCGCGGAAATGCTGATGATATTTTCACTCGGCCGGCCAGATGTACTCAGCTGGGGCGACCTGGCAATTCAACGGGGCATCATGCGTCTGTACAATCACAAGGAATTGCCACGCGAGCGTTTCGAACGCTATCGCCGTCGTTATTCGCCTTATGGCAGTACGGCATCGCTCTATTTGTGGGCCATATCTGCTGCCCCTGCGTTGAGTGCGACACCCTCAACCGATAATCAGTCCGCCTGACCGCCGCCTGTCGCGGCGCTGACCCTCTTTTTTTCTAAAATGCCTTTTGCTTTTTATTCTAGGGTAAATCCCTATATTGACGCGCATAAAACAAACATTTTAATATGGTTAAACGTTTAATCAATCGCGCTTAATTACCAGCGTTTGATAAGCGCAGGTTGTATCGAAACAGGCCAATTGCGATTGTTATTTCACGCAAGCATTCATGGGAAGAGGCAGATAATGAAAACGCATCCGTTTGATTTTGAAACACTGAAGAAAAAGTTATATACCGCCGTTTTATCCGATGTGCTGGACAGTATGGGTTATCGCAATCAGGCAATGCTCCCGTTCGTCCGGCCTTTGTCAGAAGAGTGCGTTATTTTCGGCAGTGCCCGCACGGGCTATTTCATGAATACGTTCTCTGTTGCGCCCGACGAGAATCCCTATGAACACGAGATCGCACTGATCGATGATTTGAAACCCGACGATGTGGTGGTACTGGGTTGCGACGGTCCCACTACTCGTATCGCGCCATGGGGAGAATTGCTGAGCACTGCATCTCAGTATCGTGGGGCAACCGGGTGTGTGACTGATGGCCTGGTTCGGGACATCCGATACATCCGCAAGCTGAATTTCCCGGTATTCCATGGCGGCATCGGACCGCTGGATTCTCAGGGCAGGGGAAAGATGATGAATTATGATCTGCCGATTGAATGCGCGGGGGTGAAAGTACGTCGTAATGATCTGGTGTTTGGTGATGCGGATGGCGTAATCGTGATCCCGATTGAGGTCGCTGCTGAAGTGATAGAAAAAGCATTGGAAAAGGTGGAAAGCGAAAACCATACCCGCGAGGAACTTGCTAATGGTCTTTTGCTGCAGGATGTGTATGAGAAATATGGAGTGCTGTAATTTTCTTTAATCGGTTTTGGTTTTTTATCAGGACATACAAATGACGACTCAATTGTCTCGCCGCAGTTTTTTGACCAGGATGGGCGCCGGCGCCATCATTACCACTAGCGGGCTGGTCTCAGGCATCCACAGCGCTCAGGCACAGGCAGTCGATGTGCTTGCAGATATCAAGAAACGGGGTTTCATGCGCGTTGGCGCATTTAGCGTGCCACCGGAGTCGTGGGTCGATGTAAGCTCGGGAGAATGGAAAGGGGTCGATGCCGATTTCACTTTGTCGATCGCAAAACAGATTGGTGTTGAAGTAGACCCGATCATCCTGACGCATTCCGCCTTTGCGCCCTCACTGGACTCGCAGCGCGTAGACGTGATTGCCATGCTGTACCGGACGCCCGAGCGTGAAAAAGTGGTGGCCTATAACACGCGCCCCACCTGGTACGGCATTGATGTGCTGGTGGCAAGAAAAAATGACCCGATCAAAAAGACGGCAGACCTGAAAGGCAAAACCATTGGCACAGTGCGGGGGTCTGCACAGGAACTGGAGGCCCTGGCCATTCAGAAGAAATTCGGTACGGGCGAGATCCGTAAATACGATACGGCCGATCCCATGCTGATGGATCTGAAAGCAGGGCGGATCGATGGCGCTATCTGGTGGGGTTATACGTTTGATTACGCGCAGCGCCAGAATCCTGACTATGATTTTGCCGTACTTGAACCACTGGCGCCGTCTTATCTGGGTAGCGATACGCTCCCGGCCAATTATTATGTATTTTCAAAAAACGGTACTGCAAATCTGATCAAGGCATTCGATGACGGTATTGAAAAAATCATTGCCAGCGGGGAAAACAAGCAGATACTGGCCAAATATGGCATGACGAATGCTTCGTATCTGACAGGGAAATTTAGCTAGTTTTTATCGCTCTGATCATCCCGGGCCATGACCACGTATATTCAGGAATATCATGACGGATTATTTTGCACTGCTCGACAAGTATTTTTTGTACATTTTGCAAGGCGCAATTATTACGGTTGAGTTGACCGTCCTGGCACTCCTGCTGAGCGTTGTGATTGGACTGACCGTCACCTTCACCTATATGTCGCGTGTGATATGGCTCAAACGACTGGCGAGCGTTTACATAGAACTGGTCAGAGCAACCCCAGCCTTACTGCAGCTGTTTATCGTTTATTACGGTCTGACCAATATTGGTATACGGTTTGATGCTTTTACGGCTGCAGTACTCACGCTGGGCTTTATTGGCGGCGCTTATTCCGCTGAAATATTCAGGGCCGGAATAGAAGCGATTGATTTTGGTCAGATAGAGGCTTCGCGCTCTCTGGGTATGACGGCGGTTCAGGCAATGAGGCGGATTGTACTGCCACAGGCTTTCGTTATTACCTTGCCCCCGCTGACCAATTTTGTGATTGCGATGATCAAGGATACCTCGCTGGCGTTGACGATCTCGGTTCCCGAGATTATGTACCGGTCTTATGATGCTGCTACCCAATCTTATCGAAGTCTTGCTGTCTATATGATGGCCGGTGTCATTTATCTGGCGATCTGTATTCCCTTGTCGCGACTGGCGAAAAGACTTGAACGCAAAGGGGACGCTTCATGAGCAAAGAAATTGTCAAACTCGACGATGTGCATTTGGCCTTCAAGGACAACGAAGTGCTCAAAGGAATCAGTCTGTCGGTTCAGGAGGGGCAAAGCGTTACCCTGATCGGCCCCAGTGGTTCAGGCAAAAGTACGCTGCTTCGATGCATTAATCGCCTGGCCATAATTTCCTCCGGCAAGGTGTTTTTTGATGGCGAGGAGGTGACCAAAGCCACGAATATTAACCAGTTGCGTACGCGTATTGGCATGGTGTTTCAACACTTTAATCTGTTTCCACATATGACCGTGCTGGGCAATGTGACAGAGGCACCCGTGCAAGTGCTTAAACTGCCTGCCGCACAGGCACGCGATCAGGCAATGGAGTTATTGCGACGTGTCGGGCTGGCCGATAAGGCAAATGCATTTCCTGCCCAGCTATCCGGCGGTCAAAAGCAGCGTGTAGCGATCGCACGATGCCTAGCGATGAGGCCACGCGTTTTGCTGCTGGATGAGATTACCTCGGCGCTTGATCCGGAACTGGTGGGCGAAGTGCTGGCCGTTATTCGTGAACTGGCACATCAGGGCATGACCATGATTCTGGTCACGCATGAAATGCAGTTCGCAAAAGAAGTGTCGGATAAGGTGGTGTTTATGGACGGTGGTCTTATAGTTGAACAGGGTACGCCAGATGAAATATTTCAGAATCCGGAGAATCCGCGCTTGCGCAAATTTCTGCGTGCTGTAATCGATCAGGTTGCCGAATAGGCCACACCAGACTCATTTAATGTACTACCCGGGACAGAAGTCACAGGCAAAATAAGCGAACCGGACTCAAAGCTGCCCGCTTCCAGCCGGGAGAGCAGGGCTTTGCCGCCCGCCTCACCAAGGGCATAGGCGGGCGATTGCACAGACTCCAGGACCGGGTTCAGGGCAGCGTCGGCATCGAAAATCTGAAGCTCGTCGAGCGTGACGATCCTGGCCCATGGCGCGAACAGCGCGCCGGCGACGGCGGCTATCGCGCCCGACAGCATCAGCGCGCGGATCCGCATGCGTGTGACGTCGATGCCGATGAAGGCAGCCCGTTCCGCATCCTGCCGGATGGCCAGCAGCACCCGGCCGAACCGGCCGTGGATCAGCCACCAGAGGGCGGCGATCAGCACGATCACCA
>JBEBTQ010000312.1:0-4612 GCA_040393685.1 Advenella kashmirensis
CAGCTTTTACGCGAATGAAGTAATCAGCCTGGCCGACAGTGGTTCAGGCGCGGTGCAGCGTGAGCTGGCAACGCTCAGCAACAGTGGCCTGGTGACGGTCAGAGCGGTAGGGAACCAGAAGCACTATCAGGCAAACGCAGAATCACCTATCTTTGATGAGCTACGCTCTATCATCCAGAAAACAGTAGGTTTAGCTGACCCATTGCGCGCAGCGCTTGAACCCTTATCTGCCCGAATCACCGCCGCTTTTGTCTATGGTTCCGTGGCCAAGAAAACGGATACTGCCAGCAGCGACATCGATTTGATGGTGGTAAGTGACGAAATAAGCTATGGTGAACTTTTCACTGCTCTGGAAGAAGTGAGCGCTGTACTCGGGCGCCCGGTTAATCCTACGATTCTGTCGAGAGATGAGTTTCACAGGCGCATTGCAGAGAAGGATTCGTTCCTGAATCGCATTATGGATCAACCCAAGATCTGGATTCTAGGAGAAGACGGTGACCTCAGCGTTTGAGAACCTGAGCGGCCCTGGCAGTCTGGCGCGTTCTCGACATGTGTCACAATATCCGCAACATGGGAGAGTACGAGGGCGACTTGAGAGTCGATAATCGTATCGTCACGGATCTGACTATCGCCTGCCAGACCGTTGCTGACAGCGTTGATGCTTTACCGCCTTTGAAGTAGCCGCGCGCGCCGAGGCGTGGCGGCCTGAGCGTCTTTACAGGGACCAGCCGCCGTCGATGATCTGGGCGGTGCCAGTGGTGTAGACGGACTCATCAGAGGCCAGGTAAAGCGCCAGGAAAGCGATCTCTTCCGGACGGCCCACGCGGCCGATAGGCTGACGAGCCACGAAGTTGGCGCGCATTTCCTCTTCGGACGTGCCGTATTTTTTGGCCTGACCCGCGATGCGGTCTTTCAGTGAAGGGGACTCAACGGTGCCCGGGCAGATGGCATTGCAACGAATACCCTGACCGACGAAATCGGCAGCGATTGCCTTAGTCAGGCCGATGACGGCGGCCTTGGTGGTGCCGTACACAAACCGGTTTGCCACGCCTTTGACACTGGAAGCGGCAGACGCCATATTGATGATGGAACCGCCCTTTTTCTCCAGCATACCGGGAAGAAAGGCGCGGATCATGTGATACATGGACGTGACGTTCAGATCAAAGGAAAAATCCCAGTCCTTTTGCTCGCAGCCCAGGATATTGCCGTCGTGAACATAGCCGGCGCAATTGAACAGCACATCTACGGCGCCAATTTCTTTTTGCAGTGATGCGATCTGTTCTGCACTGGTGACGTCCAGCTTGCGAGTCTCGCAGCCCTTGAGTTCTGCCAGAAGCCCTTCATTGATATCGGTTGCGTAGACCTTTGCACCCTCGCTGGCAAATAGTTCGGCGGTTGCCTTGCCGATGCCTTGTCCCGCCGCTGTAATCAGTACCGTTTTTCCTGCCAGACGCTGTCCCATGAGGATCCTCCTTGCGTTTTCATTAATAAAAGTTGTTTTGATATATAAACCCATGAATATTACCGGAATTGGCCCTGGGCTTCAATGATGAGAGTATGCGGGCTTTCCCCCGGGTGTCGAAACAGAAAAATCCCTTATACTGACCCTCACTTTCATCAGTAAAAACAGACGTTCATGACTGGAAACAAGGTCCTTCCTTCCAAATCTCGGCCCTCCGAACCCCGTCCAGCCGAATCGCGCTATTCCGCGCCGGCACTGGAGAAAGGCATGGCGATCCTGGAAGTGCTCAGTGAAAGCACCCAGGGGATGACCATGAACGAGCTGAGCGGACGACTGGGGCGCTCGGTCAGCGAGATTTTTCGCATGGTGATCGTGCTGGAGAAACTGGGCTATATCGCCGCCGACGCCAGCGATCGCTATTCACTGACCTTACGTCTGTTTCACCTGGCACACCGACAATATCCCGTGCGTCAGCTGACCACCTGTGCCCTGCCCCTGCTGGAAGCGCTGGCAGTGCAAAGCCAGCAGTCCTGTCATCTGAGCATCTACAGACAGGGGCGTCTGGTCATTATCGCGCAGGTCGACAGCCCCGCCCGTTGGACACTCAGTCTGAAACTGGGTACAGAAATGGGGCTGACCGATACCTCTTCAGGGCAGGTTCTGCTCGCGTTCTGCGAAGAAGAGGAACGCATGCGGATGCTGCAGTCGCATATTCCCACTGATGGCGAACTGGCGCTGTCCGAAGAACAGTTGCGGCGCCAGCTGAGCAAAGTTCGCAAGGATGGCTGTTCGGTCATGAAGAGTCGCCAGATTCAGGGCGTGACCAATATTGCAGCGCCGGTACGCAATCAGCATGGACAGGTCGTGGCGGCCGTTAATGTGCCGCATATCGCGCGCATTGACGCCCTGCACACACCTTCTGTGGCGCAAGTGCGGCCCATGCTGCTGGAAACCGCGGAGCAGATCTCCCGCAAGCTAGGGATGGAATAATGCGTCAGGAGGCGCGGGAACGTGCGGCGCCAGTGTCCAGTGCCTGAGCTGACAAGACCGGATACGCATATCGCGTGCTGGGCTTAGAGCAGACAACGTCATGGGCATATAGACGTATCCGGGTAATTACGGGTATCAGGGCGGAAAACGCGGTCTTTCGAAATCACGCATAGGCAACGCCTCGATTTTGCGACATACTATCTTGTCCGACAACTGTGCTGACACACCTATAACCGCGTAATCCGCAACAAAAGTTCCGCGTCCCTGCGACAGACTGCTGTCTTATCGGGACTGCCTATACCAACAAAGGAGACATTCCATGAAAATATCCCCCTTGCGCCTGACTGCCGCCATGGCCCTGATTGCATCGCCTGCACTTGTCTGGGCTGCCGATTTCCCGGACCATCCCGTTTCTCTTATTGTGCCGTTTGCCGCCGGCGGACCCACCGACGTGGTTGCCCGCTCTCTGGCCAATGAGATGGGCAAGGTTCTGAAACAGCCTGTGGTTGTGGAAAACAAAACAGGTGCAGGTGGCACGCTGGCCGCGGCTTACGTGGCCTCTTCCAAGCCTGATGGATATACGGTGCTGATTCACCATACCGGTATGTCTACCGCCCCCGCACTGTACAGCAAGCTGCGCTACGATCCGCTGAAAAGCTTCGAATATATTGGCGAAGTGGTGGACGTACCCATGACCCTGATGGCCCGTTCAGACTTTCAACCGAACAATTTCAAAGAGTTTGTGGATTACGCGAAGGCCAATGGCGACAAAATCAATCTGGCCAACGCCGGACCCGGCGCGGTCTCACAGCTTTGCGGCTCCCTGTTGCAACAGGCACTGGGTGTGAAATTCACCACCGTTCCGTTCCAGGGTACCGGTCCCGCCATGACGGCACTGCTGGGCAAGCAGGTGGATGTTCTGTGCGATCAGACCACACAGACGCTGCCGCATATTCAGGCAAAGGATCTGAAATTCTACGGTGTGACAACCGCCGAGAGAATCAAGCAGCTGCCAGACGCGCCTACACTGGCGGAACAGGGCCTGAAGGACTTTGAAGTGAAGGTCTGGCACGGTCTGTACACGGCAAAAGGCACACCCAAAGTGGCAACAGAAAAACTGAACGAAGCCCTGAAGGCAGCATTGAAATCTCCAGCCTTTGTAGACCGCATGGAAAAACTGGGCGCACAGGTGGTAAGTGAAGATCGCCAGACACCAGACTCGCTGCAAAAATGGCTGAACGAGGAAGTGGCCAAATGGGGTCCGATTCTGAAAGCGGAAAATATCAGCGTCAACTGATCGCAGAAGGACTGCGCGCGATTGCAGAAGGATCGCGCGTTTTCTGATGGCTATCTCATCTGTAATAAAACATCTGAAATACGTGCAGATGTGATTATTGCGGACGAGATAGCCAGAAATCGGCTATTCGCTGAATGCCACGTCAAATGTCATGACCGACGTCAATGACTGGCCGGGTTCCAGTTGCTGGCCACCAACTTCCATGGGCCCATATTGCGTGTTCAGATTGAATGCGTCCGAGGTATTGCTTACCGGTTCTGCACAGAACCAGGGCTTGCCCGGGGGGCTATAGACCACCAGGAAATCCAGCGGCTGCGTGGCCGTCATGCGCAGCGTGCGCCGCTCGTCGGGCCAATGAATATCCGCCACGTGATTCCATTCCGTAAACGGGTGATCAAACACATGGCGATCTATGATAATGCCCTCGCGGAGGGCCGGCGCGTCAGGATGATCTTCCAGCCTTAGCGGCATCACTTCCTCATCGCTGATCCAGGCCTTGCCCACCGTTGCGGTGAGCGTGGTATTCGGATGACGAACGAAATACGGGTGGTGTCCGATACCCAATGGCATGACGCGATGTCCGGTATTGGTGACCGTCAGGTGCACCTGCAGACGTAGTCCTTCCAGAACGAAGCGCTGTTCGGCCACAAACGGATAGGGCCAGGCATCTTCTGCGTGCACATATCGCAGCACAAGCTCGCTCTCCTGCTGAGATTCAACAGACCAGGGTTTGTTGCGAGCCATGCCATGAATACTGTGCGGCGATTCCGGCTTGACGGAAGGATACGTAACCCGCTGCCCCTCAAACTCAAAGGTTCCATTGCGCAGGCGCCCAAACCAGGGCACCAACGGAAAACTGGACA
>JBEBTQ010000313.1:0-4609 GCA_040393685.1 Advenella kashmirensis
TGATACATGCGGCAAATTATTCTTGATACTGAAACCACGGGTTTCGATCCGGCCGAAGGCGACCGGATCATTGAGCTGGGCTGCGTCGAGCTCATCAACCGTCAGTTCACCGGGAATAATCTGCATGTTTACTTCAATCCCGACAGGGAGAGCTCTCCTGGCGCGCTGGAAGTGCACGGACTGACCACAGAGTTTCTGTCTCAGTTCAACCGTTTCGAAGAGGAAGCAACGCGCATTTTCGAGTATCTGAAAGGTACCGAAATTTACATTCACAACGCTTCGTTTGACGTGAAGTTCCTCAATTCTGAGTTTGCAAGAGTCGGATTGCCGCCGGTTGAAGAGATTGCCGTCATCCATGACACGCTGGCCATGGCAAGGGAACAATATCCCGGTAAACGCAACAGCCTGGATATGCTCTGCGAGCGCCTGGGTATTTCCAATGCGCATCGGACGCTGCACGGGGCGCTGCTAGATGCCGAGTTGCTGGCCGAAGTCTGGCTGGCCATGACTCGTGGTCAGTTCGGACTGGTCATGGAGCATAGTGATCAGCCGCGTCAGCAGGAAGGACAGCCCGTGGTGGCCACGTTCGACGCAACGGTGTTGCGGGTCGAGATGGCCACCGAGGTCGAACTGGCGGAACACGCGGCTTACCTGGATGCGCTTGATCAGGCTGCCGGCGGTACCAGTCTGTGGCGCAAACTGATGGAACCCGAAGCGGCGGCGTAATTCCCGGGTCCTATAAGCACTGAATCAGCACTGAATCGCTCCGGCCGTCACACTGAGGCAGCGCGAGACCTTTACCACCGTACTAATGATTTCACGGAAATTCCACGGTGCGTCCCTTATATTTCCCCTATCAAACGTTGAATATGGGAAATGACCGTGAAAATCAGCCCGCTGCCCTTGCGGCGAATCGCAGGCGAGCAGTCAGAACCGAGAGTTATCGATGCCGACAGCAGCAATGCTGCCGCCAGTCCTTTCGTAGCGCCAGTCACGCCAGATCGCATGGCGGATCGCGCCACTGTCAGCTGTATTATTCCTGCGCTTAACGAAGCCAGCAGTCTGCGCATTTTGCTACCCATGCTGATCGTGCAACTGCAGGATCTGTTTGCGCAATGGGAAATCCTTGTCATTGACGATGGCAGCACAGATCACACGGCCGCCTTCATGGCGGATTTCTGTGAATGCGAGACGCGAGTCCGATATCTGCAGCTTTCGCGAAATTTTGGCAAGGAATCAGCCCTGTCTGCGGGACTGGCAGCCTGTCGCGGTGATGTAGTTGTGACGCTGGACGCCGATCTGCAGCATCCGCCGGCCATGATTCGAAAAATGATTCCGCACTGGGAGCAGGGCGCAGATATGGTCTATGCCGTGCGCGAGACGCGGGGAGACGAACCGCTGCTCAAGCGTGTCGGAACGCAACTCTTTTATTTACTGATGAAGGGTACCGGCAGGGTACGCATTGCCGCAGATGCCGGCGACTTTCGATTGATGGATCGCAAGGTGGTGGATGCGCTGAACCAGCTTCCGGAACGCACCCGCTTCATGAAGGGCCTTTTTGCCTGGGTCGGCTTTCGCAGCGAAGCTGTGTACTATCGGCCGGATCAGCGCCGTTTCGGCAAATCCCGCTTCAGCCTGCTGCGACTCATTACACATGGCCTGGAGGGACTCACCGCCTTTACGACGTGGCCGCTGCGCATGACCATGTTCGCTGGTCTGCTGATGGCTGGTCTGGCGATCCTGTATGGACTTTACGTGATTCTGGAATATTTTATGGTGGGCAATCCGGTGCATGGCTATCCGACGCTGATCGTGGCGCAAACCTTTTTTGCCGGTGTGATTCTGAGCGCATTGGGAATGGTTGGCGAATATGTGGCGCGGATTTATGAAGAGGTCAAGCAACGGCCGTTGTTTGTGGTGAGCGAACGGCGCGGACAGGGACTGCAGACTCGAGGGCTGGATAAACGCAAAAGTGAACAGGACGTACTGGTAGAATCAATCAATGACAACACGCCAGCTTCCCAACCCTCAGCGACTTTTCGGCCCACCGGAACGCAATAATCCGATCGTTCCACGGATATCCTGATGGCCCGTTCAAAAAAACAGATCGTGATCTGCGCCGATGATTTCGGCCAGAACGAAGCGATCAATCGCGGCATTTTACAACTGGCCCGGATGGGGCGCATCAGCGCTACCAGTTGCCTGACACAGGCCCCCGCCTGGCCTCAAGGCGCCGCGGCATTGCGATCCTGCGACATCGATGTTGGTCTGCATCTGAATTTTACGGAAGACTTTGCGACGGGCAGCGATTTTCATCGGCCACTCCCTGTTCTTATTCGCGATGCCTGGCTGCGGCGGCTCAACGGTGTCACGCTGCGGGGTGCAATCGAACGCCAATGTGATCTGTTCGAGCAATACATGAAACGGGAACCGGATTATTTTGACGGTCATCAGCATGTTCATCAATTTCCTCAAATTCGTGATGCGCTGATGGAAGTGCTGTTGCGTCGCTATGACTGCGATGAGTTCTGGGTTCGTTACACGGGTATGGGCGGCACTGCTTTTTCCCGTGGGCTTGCATTCAAGGCGCGGGTCATTGCGCTGCTTGGCAGCGCTGCGCTGAGGCGCAGACTGGCGCGTGCCGATATTCCCTTCAATAGTGATTTTGCCGGCGTTTACGCGCTTTCCGGCGGCAGCACGCGTTACGCGACCGCGATGCGTAATTGGCTGACGCAGATCGCCGCGGGTGGCGTGATTATGTGTCACCCGGCAGCGGCAGTAGAACGTCCCGATGCCATCGGTGAGCAGCGCGTGGCCGAATTTTCTTTTCTGTCCTGCGATGATTTTGGTGAGATGCTTCAGGCCTATGCCTGCCGGGTGGCGCGTTTCCAGACCTGACCGCATTCGGGGTGCAGCGATGGTGGGTTAGGGGGAGATGAAGGTCGGGTGCTGCGAGCGTCTGAGGGCTGTCTATCGTTTGCCCGTGTGGCCGATGTCTGGCTTTGTCCTGTCGCCGTCCGACAGCGCGCGCTGCATGATGACACTGTCCAGCCAGCGACCATGCTTGAAGCCTGCCGACTTGATCGTGCCCACCATCTCAAACCCGGCCTTGCGATGTACGCCAATGGATCCGACGTTCTCGCTGTTGCCGATGATGGCAATCATTTGCCGCCACGGACCCAATTCACAAAGTCGGATAAGCTCTGCAAGCAGCAATGATCCTGTTCCCATGCCACCCAGATCACGTCGCAGGTAGATGGCGTTTTCGACGGTGTAGCGATAGGCAATGCGCGTACGGTAGGATGAGGCATAGGCATAGCCAATGATCTCGTGGTCTTTTTCCGCAACAATATAGGGATAACCCTGTGCAGTGATCTGAACGAATCTGTCGGTCATCTGCTTGAGGTCCGGCGCTTCTTCTTCAAAGGTCGCAATGCCGTGCAGAACGTGCCACGCATAGATTTCGGTAATTGCAGCCATATCGTTGCGGGTTGCGGGGCGAAGAAGACAGGATGGTTGCATTTGCCGATGTCAGTCAGATTTGGGTGGAATTACCGATGTTATTTTATAGAGAGTAGGGTAAATTTGTGAAAGACGGCGCTGGAAAGTGGCATAAAATGCTTTCAGGCACCTGTGCCGTGCCCCGATAATCTGCGAGGAAATATGTCTACACCCATTACTCCGTTAAGTGAAAACCTGGCCGTTGCTCCGCAACTGGGCCCAGAGGATATGGCCGCCCTCAAGGCTGCCGGTTACCGGAGCGTTATTATCAATCGTCCCGATTTTGAAGGTGGCGAATCACAGCCTGCTTCGGCCGATGTGATCAAGGCAGGCGAAGAGGCCGGGCTGACCGTTGTTTATCAGCCCGTCGTCAGTGGCGGCATTACGCCTGAAGACGTCAAGACCTTCCGGACCCATCTTGACAGTCTGCCAACGCCTATCCTGGCTTACTGCCGCTCAGGTACACGTTGTACGCATCTGTATAACGCGGCCAAACAGGAATCACCCCAGTCTTAAGGAGTCCCACCATGTTCAATAAAATTCTGCTTCCCATCGACGGTTCGGAAATTTCCGCACGCGCAGCCAACTCAGGCATCTGCTTTGCCAGACAGAATGATGCAGAAGTCATTGCCATCAATGTTACTCAACCGTTTTCTACACTTATCGGTTTTGACGGTATGGCAGCCTCCTATGCGATCTCTGATGGCGATTATGAAGAGGCCGCACGCAAGGAAGCCGAGTCTTATTTGAAACCGGTGCTGGACCGGGCCCAAACGGCCAATGTCAAAGCCACGTCGCTCATCATCTCCAACTACAGTGTGGCTGACGGGATTGTTGAGGCGGCCAAGGAAAACGGCTGCGACCTCATCTACATTGCCAGTCACGGCCGAAGTGGCTTGTCCCGTCTGCTGCTGGGCAGTGTGACCACCAAAGTACTGTCACTGGCGACCACGTCAGTACTGGTCTATCGACTCAAGGATCAGGCAGCAACCTGAAGAATAAACCGCGTCATTGAGGCGCCAGGTCGGGTTGAAGACTCGACCTGCATGGTCCAGTGTTCCAGTGCACAAATGTGCTGAACAATGGCCAGCCCCAGACCGCGTCGCTT
>JBEBTQ010000314.1:0-4606 GCA_040393685.1 Advenella kashmirensis
CAGGCCAAAGGCGAAGCCAAATCAGCAGATGCAGTTGAAGACGATGACATGATTTTCGATATCGGCCAGAAGACAGCAGACGAACTGGCGGGGATCCTGAAGAATGCAGGCACCATCGTATGGAATGGCCCTGTGGGCGTCTTTGAATTCGATGCCTTTGCCAATGGTACGCGCAAGCTTGCCGAAGCCATCGCCGAGTCAGACGGGTTCTCGATTGCGGGCGGCGGTGACACGCTGGCAGCCATTTCCAAATTCAACATTACCGACAAAGTAGGCTACATCTCTACTGGCGGTGGCGCGTTCCTGGAATTCCTGGAAGGCAAAGTGCTGCCGGCCGTAGAAATTCTGGAGCAGCGCAACAACGGCTAGTTTGCCTGCAATTGCTAATCAAGTGTCACCAGACCACCGCAACGGTGAAGTGATCCACAAAGTAGGACATCAATCCAGTCTTTGAGGTACTTCATGGTCGCGGTGGTTTTTTTTCCCAGACAGAATGTGAAAGTTCGCGTGACGTTACCGGCTGGTTTGTCCGTATTTTTGCGACTGATGTTCGCAACAAGCGTAGTTTTCACAAGAGGCGGTGCCATCGCACTTCTGTTATGATCTGAAGCAACTGACGGCCCTTGGAGTGACCGTGGTTTACTTTTGCGAAGGCGAATAACATGATACGAACAATTGTCGGCGGAGCCACGCTGGTTCTGTCTGGGATCATTGCCACGGCGGGTGCCGCAGATATCATTTCGGTTTCACCGACAGGCACGCAGAGCAAAGTCTCGGCCATAGATATTGTTTTCAGCAATAACGTCATTCCCCTCGGGCGAAATGATTTGCCAGCGCCGGTCTCCATCTCATGTACAAATAATGCAATCGCCGGACACGGGAAATGGTCAGATGGTTCACACTGGTCCTATGAATTCGAAGGTGTTCTGCCCGCAGGCGTGCAGTGCACCATTACGCCCGATGCGAAGTTTCGAGACACCCAGGGGCAGCCAGTCAAGGCCAGCAAGCAGTATCGTTTTGATACCGGCAGGCTGGCTGTGTCGTCGGTCAGCCCAGCTCGTGACGCCAGCGAAGACCAGGCCTTTCTGGTCAAATTCAATCTTCCCGTCACGCCCGATGGCCTGAAAGATGTCGCAAGTTGCGTTGTCGATGGGCTGGGTGAACAAATTCCCGTCAGAATCCTGTCAGAGCAGGACAAGAAAACCATCATCAGTGAGGCTCGCTCCTATCTGGAAGACGAGGCTGACACAATTGCCTTTATGCAATGTACCCGCCATTTGCCGTCTGGTGCAAAAGGCCGTCTTGTGATTTCTGCTGCCGCTACCAGCCAGGGCGGCGTGTCCATGAAGAAGCCTTTTGAACATGAATTTACCGTGCGCAAAGATTTCTCTGCGGGCTTCTCCTGCTCGCGTGAGAATCAGAACGCCAATTGCACACCGGCCCGTCCCATTTATCTTACATTGAGCGAATCGGTAAGCACCGCCGACGCAAAATCAATCCGTCTGCAAGGCGCCAAGGGCAGCGCCTATCCGGCCGAGCTCGAAGAAAATGACAATACGGTCAGCAGTGTGAAGTTCCCGGGGCCCTTTGCCGAGAATGAAACGCTGACATTAAGCCTGCCCGAAGATCTCAAGGATGATTCCGGCCGCACACTCAGCAATGCTGCCCAGTTTCCTATGAAAATTCGCATGAGCTCATATTCACCCATGCTCAAATTTGCTTCCTCCACTTTTGGTATTGTTGAGCGCAAAGCCGACAGTTCCCAGGCTGAGGGGCCGTGGCGGATTCCGGTAACGGTTCGCTATATTGAGAACCAGCTAACGCTGAAGGATCAGTCGCTGTCGCCGGGCACTATCAGCGATTATGTGCCCCAGGAAGATACCGACGTGTTGCGCGCATTTGCACGCGTGCGGCGGCTCAATGAAACATCCCTGACCGCCAGGAATATTCAGGCGGCCATGAACGATGAGCCCGATAATTACTCGGAAAAGAAACCGGTGTATATTGATACGCGCTCCGTTTCCATGCTGTCTGAAAACACAAAGGCAAAAACCATTACGTTGCCGGCGGTCAAACCGGCACAGGCAAAACGCGAATTCGAAGTGCTTGGCGTGCCATTGCAGAAACCGGGCTTTCATGTTCTGGAGGCTAAATCTGCCAGCCTGGGTCAGGCCCTGCTTGCCAATAAAAATCCCATGTATGTTCGCACGTCGGTACTGGTCACCAATATGGCCGTGCATATCAAAAAAGGTCGAGACGATCTGCTGGTCTGGGTGACCACCCTGGACGACGCCAAGCCGGTAGCCAACGCCCAGGTCCGTGTGCTGGACTGCACCGGAACGCAACTGCTCACCGGACAGACAGGAGACGATGGGATCTGGCACCACCGCAAGGCGGTCAAGTCCAGGGATTATTGCGATTCAACCGAACTCTCGGGGCTTTTTGTGTCGGCAAGCATACCGGCTGACCATCCAATGGCCGATGGTGTGGCTGACTACTCCTTTGCCTTCAGTTCCTGGGACTCAGGTATTGAATCCTGGCGCTTCAATGTTCCTACCGACACTTCACCGGAACCCACGGTACGCGCGCATACGATTCTTGATCGCACGTTGTTTCGGGCAGGCGAAACTGTGTCCATGAAGCATCTGCTGCGAACGCTCACGCGTGACGGTTTCGGTTTGCCGCCCGGCGAGTCTCTGCCGGATAAAATGAATATCGAACTGGTGGGCGGAGAAGATAAGTACAGCATCGCATTGCACTGGCAGGATACCCCCGGCGGCAGTGCGTACAGCACAGCGGAGTGGAAGATCCCGCAGGATATCAAACGTGGTCAGTATCGAATCACCCTGGATCCCGATGGGCAGTCTTACGAAACCGGATTGTTTCGCGTAGAAGACTTCAAATTGCCTTTGCTCTCGGGACAACTGTCTGTGAAAGATACGTCAGGTGATGGCGGACCGCTTATTTCGCCTTCCAGCGTCAACGTGGATATGCAATTGTCTTATCTGTCAGGAGGTGGCGCCGGCAAATTGCCGGTAGAAGTCTCTGCGCTCTCACGCGAGAAAGCAGTGTCTTTCCGCGACTATGACGATTATTCCTTCAGCCCGCCCACATCGAACTCCGCTCAGGGGGGCAATCAGGAGTCGGACGAGAGTGCCACCGATGAGAACGAAACAAGCCGAATTATTGTGAACCGGCAGAAGCTGACGCTGGACAGCCAGGGGCGCGGCGCCATCACGCTCAATGATATTCCGGTCTCCGACAGACCGCGCGACGTCACATTTGAAGGCAGTTTTCCGGATCCCAATGGTCAGGTGCAAACGCTCAGTCGTACCGTAGCGGTATGGCCTGCTGCCTACGTTGCCGGCATTCGAGCCGGGTATATGATGCAACAGGACAAGGCTGCCAGCATATCAGTGGTCACGCTGGATACCAAGGGTCAGCCGGTATCCGACGCGCCTGTCAGTGTTCACGCCATCAGTTATACGTATCAGACGGTTCGCAAACGACTGGTGGGCGGATTCTACAGCTACGACACGCATCAGGTTGCCAAAGATCTCGGTCGCGTCTGCGAAGGTAGCAGCGGCGCTGATGGCAAGTTCACATGTGATGTCAGTCTTAAGGAACAGGGACGCGTCAGTCTGGTAGCCGAGGTCTCCGATAAGCAAAGTCGCAAGGCGTTCGCGGAATCCTCGGTGTATGTCGTCGGTGACGGAGAACTCTGGTTCTCGGGTGAAAACAATGATCGCATCGACATCATTGCAGACAAGAAAGAATACAAACCCGGTGATGTCGCAAAATTCCAGGTGCGCATGCCTTTTCGTCAGGCGAATGCACTGATTGCAATTGAGCGCGAGGGCGTTTTACAGACGCAACAAGTGGTGCTGTCGGGTAACAATCCGACATTTGAACTTCCCATTCGTCCTGAATGGGGACCGAACATATATGTATCCGTTCTGGCCTTGCGAGGTCGGGTCAGGGACTCGGCGCAAAACCCCGATCTGACCTGGGGTGAAGCGCAGGCTTCAGCACCGACCGCACTGATTGACCTGGCCAAGCCTGCCTTCCGTTATGGTCTGGCCGCCATTCGCGTGCGCAGCGATAGGAACGCGCTGAAGATCAATGTCAGTACCGACAAACCGCGCTATCAGGTTCGTGATCAGGCCACCGCCGTCATTCAGGGGACGTTACCCGATGGCAGTCCCGCTGCCAATGCCAGCGTTGCACTCGCGGTCGTGGACGAAGCTCTGCTGGAATTAGCCCCCAACAACAGCTGGGATATTGTCAAAGCCATGATGGGCGAGCGTGCGTATGGCGTAGAAACCGCGACAGCACAAATGGAAGTGGTTGGACGGCGGCACTATGGTCGCAAGGCATTGCCGCCCGGTGGCGGGGGAGGCAATGGGGGGGCACCTACCCGCGAGCTGCTCGACAGCCTGGTCTTCTGGAAACCGGATATTGTGCTGGACGCTAAAGGTCAGGCGCGCATTCCCATTAGCCTGAATGATTCCATCTCAGGTTTTCGTCTGGCAGCCATTGCTGAACTCGGTACTGATCGCTACGGAAGGGGCGATGCGCATATTGTTACCACGCAAGACCTGCAGAT
>JBEBTQ010000315.1:0-4606 GCA_040393685.1 Advenella kashmirensis
CCCGGCTGGCTTCATCCAGCTTGAATTCCAGCTTGCGTTTCCAGCCGATGGCATAGCGCATCACATCTTCATTCTGGATATCTGAATGACGGAACATGACACCCACACTATCTTTACTGCCGTCCAGATTGGGGGGCAGATGAAAATCCAGATAAGCGCGTTGGAGTTTTGCATTAACCGCAGCGCCCGTTTCCATAATCAGCGGCTGGTTGAACACCACGTTCTGCTTATACAGAATCTCGGCGCCCGGGCCGACAGAATCATCAAAACCCAGCGAACCCGCCAATTGTCGCGCTGGCGCTTCGTTCACGCGAACGGCCACCGGCAGTTCTGCCGAGTCCTGCGTGTAGATCTCATCACCCGGCGGTTTCTTCAGCGTCACAAAGGCGCCACGAAAGAAATTGGTCGATTGAATCTGCTGCTGCCAGGTATCGAGCTGATCCTGAGAGAAACGCTGTCCTGGTGTGTATTTGATGTAGCGTCGAATGATGCTGTCCGGCACCCGGCGCAGGCCGATGACTTCGGTGTGACCCAATGTCACGGCCGGGCCACTGTCCACGGTGGTCTCCGTCTCTACCGTAGAGGTTTCCGGATTGACCACGGCCTGGGAATGCGTCATGCGAGCCAGATAAAAGTCGTTGGCGGCAACGCCATCGAGCATGGAAGACTTGGCATTGCTCCATTGCTCGTTGATGAAATCCTTGCCTACCGGCAGACCCCAATCCTTGCGCAGCTGCGCCACCCGGTCTGTGAACCGCGGGGTGGCAATACTGCCGGTAAAATTATTGGTAACCGATTTGACCTTGGAAATTTCACCAGGATCAATGGAAATATCCCAGGTTTCCCCGCCAATGTCTTCGCCCACTTCCAGTGTTACGTCGGGGGCAAAATAACCGCGAGTGGCAAGCGCAGAAATCACGGCTTCGCGGGCCTTGCGACGAATCCGGTCGGCTTCACCGGAGTCCTGATCATCGGCCATGCGAACCACGGCCGACAGCCCTTTGTTCACGGCATCCAGTGCCTCCGGGCCCAGTCCGCTGGGATCAACAATCACTTCCGGCTTTTGTGCCGAAACCTGACCGAAGCTGGCCAAAAATAATACAGTTGTAAGAAAACAAACCTTTTTCAATCGCATCGGTCCACTTGAGCGTCTCTATTTCTTCAGGTTTTCAACCACCACGGAAGGGAAGCGGCCGGCCATATCTTTTGGCAGCGCGGCCACGGCCATGGCAACGCGACGAGCCAGATCACGATAAAGCTTTGCGGCCTCGCTGCCCGCATCCGACACAACGGTTGGCGTACCGGCGTCGGTCTGTTCGCGAATACTGCGCGCCAGCGGCAAGGCGCCCAGCCACGGCACCTCAAGTTCGGCCGCCATGCGCTTGCCGCCATCCTCCCCAAAAATGGCGTCGGCATGTCCGCAATTCGAACAGATATGCATTGCCATATTCTCTACCACGCCCAGAATGGGTATATTCATTTTCTGGAACATACGCAGTCCCTTGCGCGCATCCAGCAGCGCGATGTCCTGCGGCGTCGTCACAATAATAGCTGCCACTACCGGCACCTTTTGCGCCAGTGTCAGCGCAATATCACCCGTTCCTGGCGGCATATCAACAATTAAATAATCGATATCGGGCCAGTTGGTCTGACGCAGCAACTGCTCCAGTGCCTGTGTCACCATGGGCCCGCGCCAGATCGCGGGTGAATCCGCTTCAATCAGAAAACCAATGGAATTGACGGACACGCCATGCGCACGTAGCGGCTCCATGGTTTTGCCATCATTGGACACCGGCTTGCCCGAGACTCCCATAATCAAAGGCTGGCTGGGGCCGTAAATATCGGCATCCAGAATACCCACCCGGGCGCCGGACTGAGCCAGCGCAATCGCCAGATTGGCACTGGTTGTGCTTTTGCCCACGCCCCCTTTACCGGAGGCCACAGCAATAATATTTTTGACCGTCGGTATTGGCTTTAAGCCACTTTGCACGGCATGAGCCTTGACGGTGTCGTTGAACTGAAGCGTGACACGCTGCGCGCCCACCGACAGGGCGGCCTCTTCAAGCTGCTGCGTCAGTGCCGCTTTGCCTGCTGCGTCTGTAATGTATCCTGGCTCAACCCGTATTAGCGCTTCGGACCCCGTCACCGTAATATCGGACTCCTTCAACGTAGGAACCACTGCCAATCCGGTATCAGAGTCTTCCACAGACCGCAATGCATCCAGAAGGGTTTTCGAGGACAGACTCATTTCAGCTCGCTGCAATTAGTGATATTTATAGACGTAATTGCCTTAATGATAACGTTTTATCAGGGGCTACATTGTTAAAATCTGTGTTGAGTGGGCAACTCTTTGGCTTGCGAAAGCAGCGCTGGTGCTGATATGACCATATACGGTAAACGGCCGCAGATAATGAAATAACTTTCTAAGCAAACCTCAGGAAAGATCAGCGGGCAAATTACAAATGCAATTGGGAAACAAGTGATTCGAATCTTTGGGAAACAAGCGCGATGCGAATCTTTGTTCCATTGCTTGGGGGACACACTTTTGCCTTGGTGTTCAAAAGGCTTGCGTCTCTGTCTTTTGGGGCCCTGGCCCAATGGCCGCTCCCCCACGTGCCGGTAAATGGTTGAAGCGATCGTCACGGTCATCGCAGCCGTCACAGTCATCGCCACCACGGAATCAGCTGAAACTTTCTGTGGAAAGATTTGTAATCTTCTCTTGAATTTCTCCAGAAAGACCCTAACATAGAGAAAACAAATCAAGCAAAATCAAATGCTTGTGTACAATTGAACACGATTGGTACACATTTGTCAGTCCCTCTTACAAGGATTTCACCCTACATGAACAATTTTCTGGACCGTTTTATCAAAGCACTGATTTTTGGTGTCGTCACCATTGCAGGGCTTGTCATGGCTTCAGTGTTCCTGGTCTCTGCGGCCATCGCGGTGGGTCTGTTCTATATTATTGCGAAAGTACGCGGCAAGCCCTTTGTCGCCCGCGAATACTGGAAAACAACCTCCTCCCGCGCCCGCCAGACCCAGAACGAATTCTCCCAGCGATTCAAACAGCCTGGCAATTTTTCGAAAAAACCAGATATCACAGACGTGGAGATGCGCGAAATCAAATAAGCCCGCAGTCAGTGAGCCGGAAAAGCCCTTTTCGCACATCGCGAAAGGGCTTTTTGCTTTTTCTGCATGCCTGGAGAGCACCTGGCTTCAAAACAGAAAGCATTCCTGATCAGTCTGCACACCGGATTCACATGACATTCGCGATATTGCGAGTACAATTCAAGTCTTATATAAGACTTGAATTTTCCTTCTTGCGGGTCTCATGTCCAAACCCTTATCAACGGCACCATTGCCCGCCACCCCTGCTTCTGAAGTCTCGCTGACCGATCTGTTTCGCGGCTTCGCCAAAATCGGCCTGCTGGGCTTTGGCGGCGTCGGCCCAATCGCCCGCCACGTTATCGTGCGTGAGCGCCAGTGGCTAAGCGAGAAAGACTATGCCACCCTGCTGGGAATCGGCAAAGTGCTACCCGGCGCCAATACCGTGAATGTCGGCGTCATGCTGGGTGACAAATATCACGGCGTGAAAGGATCTGCGGCCGCGGTCAGCGGACTGATGGTCCTGCCACTGCTTATCCTCATTGTTCTTGCCGTGGTCTACCAGTTCCTGGATCAGAACCCCTATTTCAATGCCGCCCTGCAGGGCTCTGCATGTGCTGCCGCGGGCATGGTTATTGGGATGGGATTGAAGATGATCAGCAAGATCGAGCTGCGAGTTCACCACATTATTGCCGTCCTGATCACGATTGCACTTGTGGTTATGTTGAAATTCACCCTGTTGCAGGTGGTGGCCGTCATGATGCCGCTTGCGATCATCGCCAATTTCATGATTGCGCGACGTCAGGGACACAAGCCATGAGCGTGCTGCTTGAGCTGTTCCTCACCTTCAGTCGCATCTCCCTGATCGCCATAGGCGGCGCCAATGCCGCTATCCCGGAAATCCGTCTGACTGTGGTTGATCATCATCAGTGGATGAGCTCCGACACCTTCACCCATCTGTATGCCATTGCCCAGTCCGCACCGGGGCCCAACGTCCTGATTGCAAGCATCATCGGCTGGCATGTGGCAGGCATCACTGGCATGCTGGTGGCCACGCTGGGCATGGTACTACCCGCGGCTGTCCTGGCTTTTGCCATCGGCCGCGTACTCGCGCACTTTACTCATCGCCGGGAATACAAACTGGTGCAGGATGCCGTGGTACCCGTTGCAATCGGGCTGATCATTGCAAGTGGCATAGAACTGTCCCTCTATTCCGCCTATGAAACACTGACCTGGCTGATGGTCATCGCCACCGTGGCATTTGTTTACTTTACCGAAGCCAATCCCATGTGGGCACTGCTGACCTGCGCCATCGGCGGGGTGGTCGCCTATCAGGCAGGCGTGATGTAACCCGGCTGCCTGCCAAATCGCCGTTAGGCATCAATATTCGTCTAAAATCAGTCTTTTCCCCCTTTTTTGTACTTACATTGCAACTTATGTCCCGCACGATTTTTGTTACCACGGCTCTACCCTACGCTAACGGTTCGTTCCACATTGGCCA
>JBEBTQ010000316.1:0-4596 GCA_040393685.1 Advenella kashmirensis
CAGAGAAGTACCCGTTGATCAGTCTCACAGTACTCGAAGGAGATAGTCATGCAGTCCATCAGTGGATTAGTAACGGTACGGCCCAAATAGGCATATTGCCGGAAGGACAAAACGACAGTAGTCTGAATTCAATCGAATGCGGCCGGCAAGTGATGTGTTTGTGCGGCACAACAGAAATGATGTCGGAATTGTCGACTACTGTAGAACTCAAACGTGCATTGTCATATCCACTGGCTTTAACGATGCGTCCGAATCGAATGCGTCAAATGATTGATCACGCGGCAACCAGTATCGGTAGTGAGGTTAAGGCGATTTTAAATACGAATTCGACACATTTGATCAATACGCTTATGCATCAGAATAAGGTTTGCTCCATACGTCCTTTCCTGGGTAGCACGCCCGCTGTGATCAATGGACTCACGTACATTCCGCTATGCTCTCCAGAGATCAGCCGTAGTATCAATATTGTATGGAGCACTGCGTACCCTGTAACACGAACGACCGAGGCAGCTCGCAGCCTGCTAAGTGAACTTATGTCTGGTTTGAGTTAACAGATTCAGTCACGACGCCGGCCCTGATCGTGACTTGAATCGCTCATATTGTCCACAGCTACCAGCGAATCCCTCAGATTCTGCATTTCAATTGAGATAAAGTCTGGTAAGTGCGCAAGCGGGGCGGCTCTGGTGCCAGAGCGAATGGCGTTGGACAAATCCAGAAGTGCCTGTCCTATCTCGTGTTCGCCCTGAGGGCCGAATAGAGTGCGCGCGGTTTGAACTCTTTCTATGTCGTCAGCCTTAGCCTCGAGTGACCAGCACAAGGCAAGTACACGATAGGCGAGGCGCTGCGTCGCAATCACTGTGGGCCATGAGTGTTCAGCCATATCGCGGCGTTTTGGGGTTGAGTCGATGCAGGTATCGTAGGTTTGCAGCAGCGTAATGCTGCGGTGTTGCAGATCCCGCCGTAAGCGCCTGGCGGCGATGGACGTGACATCGCCCTTGGCGGCAAAGGAAAGCACTTTTTTGATGGTGGCAAGCGTGCTGACCAGTTCCCTTGGAATCCGCGCTTCTGCAATGAATAGCGAACTTATGGCCAGAATGACAAGTCCGACCGTACAACCGATGACCGTATCCGAGCCTCTGACCCATAGGAGGTGGGCTATGTTTGGTGTTGGTTCGCCGCCGGTGCCAATGGTCAATGCCGTCGCGGTTATGAAGATGACGGCAAGCGCATAATTGCGAACAACGAGCATTTCAATGCTGAATTGCAATATCATGAGCGTGATAACCAGCCACAGACCTTGCGGGTAAATGGTAAGTATGCTCCCTGCCAGCAAGAGACCTATCAAGGTGCCCGTCATCCTTTCAATCCCACGTTGCAGGCTGCGCTTCCAGTTGAGTCCCTGATGCAGAATCAGCACCGCTGCGGCCATTACCCAATACGCGCGTTCCAGACCCAGTTTCATGCCAAGCGCGCCGGCAATCGCGGTTGCTATACCAACGCGAATGGCTGCCAACAGAGGTGGGGATGAGAGCTTGAGATTATCCCGTATCGTTTCCAGCGGACTGTGATGACCTAGCGGGATGACATCAGGCTGGGCCGGTTCATCTTTCTTTCTCTTTGATTTTGCCTTGTCGGCGATGTCAATGGCTTCGCTCGCGATGTGCTTAATGGACGCAACGCCTGGTCCGGAAATATTCAATAAGCTGGCAAATAACAGATGCAATTGTCGATTGAGGGCACGCAGTCTGCGAACAGCAGGACTGGGTCGCAGCCGGGACGGCTGGTGACTGACGAGTGCCGCCCACGCCTGGTGCAGCGCCAGGGCGGCATGATGGCGAACCTTATCTTCATCGGGAGTATTGATTGCCTTCGCGAAACTGGCAGTGGTATTTGCTGCCGTAATGACTGCCGCACGTTCCGGACCTTGTGGGTGAAAAAACATGCCCACCATATGCGCCAGCCATGCAAATGCGCCGCCCGCAAAAACGAGCAGCCCCACCTGTAGGATCGACAAATGACCGGTGGGAATGCTGGTACCTGCTGCACAGCTAAGCGCAAACATATAGGCGCCCGGCGGCCCCGTCCTGAGGGCATTACACAGGAAGGTTGAAGTCATGGCGATAATGACAATGACCGGAACCACCAGGAGAGGTGTTTCCGCAGCCCAGACCCCCAACATGACAGCCAGCGCAAAGCACAAGGCAATGACAGCCAGATAGATTGACCTGTTAATAAAGGGGCGGTCGCTGCCATAGAGCACAGTAAAGGCGCCGAGCGTGGAAACGAGACCGGCGGCCAGATTGCCGGACAGCCATCCAACCAGAACCGGTACTCCCATGCATATGGCGGCGCGAGCGGCAAATGGCCAGCGTCGGCCGGCAGGCCGCAGTCTAAAAAGTGAGGTCAAGCTAAAAACAGGCGGTTGGGGAGGTGGTGAGCTTTGCGGCATTGGCGATTATCGTTGTCATGTCATGTGAAATATATCAGAGGCTTGATTCACCCTGCGATACAGGAAACGGGGGGGCTGATATTTAATCGCATCTGTGATCGCTGGAATCATCAGAACTGAATCCCTTATTCCTTGCGATATCCTGCTCAGTCAGCATCTTCGTTTTCTCAACAAAATTATAATATTCCGGCTTGCTATCCGTATAAAATTGAATGGTCAGCTTCGCATGTTTGCTTTCTTCGAAAAGGGATGCAGATACGAAATAGGTAGACGGGTTGAAAGCGTGATAAAAAAGATGCGTGCCACAGTGCTTGCAAAAGGCCCGTTCACCAGCGGCGGAGTGCGCATAAGTTGATATTGCGTCCGTGCCTTCAATCTGCAGGTCACTGCCGCAAGCCACATTGAAGCCAGGGCCGCCATGCCATTTCTGGCACAAACTGCAGTGACAGACTCTGATTTTATCTACCGGCTTTGCGGTCGATACCTTTACTGCGCCGCATAAGCATTGACCTATATGCATAATATTTCCTTTGAAATAAAGGTCAATGTTATGCCCCTGGGGGCTTTGCGGCAACTATTTGCTTTTGCGCGACGCCACCTTCCCGACCCGCACCCCGTTCAGATAGGTGTCCAGATAAATATCGATAATCTGGACCGCGCTATATTTCCCTTCGCTTTTGTACCATTTGGGTAACTGGTTGAGTATCGACAGCAGAAATTTGCTGGATAGTCTGACTTCAATGTCCGGCCTGAACAGACCCTCGTCAATGCCTTCCTGAATGATTTGCTTCAACAGATCTTCATAGGCGTCGCGCACTTGAAGTATCTGTGCGCGAGCTTCTTCCGATGCGGCAGACCAGAACAGCGCTGATCCGGACATCCAGCTGTCCTGATGTTTTTCGTATCGTTCTACCGAGGCATGCATATAGGCACGTAATCGGTCTTCGGCCGTACCAGATACCACCGAGATGGCCTGCGTGACAGCAAACAGCAGTTCGTCCATGCCGGTTGTGGAACTGGCGCGATAGATGGCTTCCTTGCTTGGAAAATGATGATAGAGCGCGGCTTTGGTCAGACCTGTTTCAGCGGCGATCATGCTGATGGATGCGCCGCTGTAACCGTATCGGGCGAAGAGACGTCGCGACGCTTCGATGATTTTTTGTCGCCGGTCGGGGTCTCTGGATGCCATATAAAAGCCTCAATAGAAGTTCAGGCGTGATTATAGCGATTTTTCCCTGATCGAGATGACCGCATCCAGGCAGGCGGTGTCCGATTCCATGACGACAAAAGGGTTGATATCCACGCCTTCCAGGACATCGGCCCAGTCTTCCGCAAACTCGGACAGAGCCAGAATGGCCGTTTTCAATCGTGCGATATCAACGGCTTTCTGGCCGCGCCAGCCCGTCATCAGCTTTGACGCCCTCACTGAATGGATCAACTGTTCGGCCCGCTCTTCTGTCAGGGGGACCGATGCAAAGGCCACGTCCTTATAAAGTTCCACGGCAACGCCACCCAGTCCGAACATCACCATTGAACCAAACGTGGGGTCATGGTGTACGCCCAGGATGGTTTCAATTCCGCCCTTGACCATTGGCGCGACCAGAATTCCTTCTATCTCTGGCTTCCCATCGAGGTGTTTGCCTATATCTATTAACGTTCGGAAGGCGTCCTGCACCTGTCCGGGGGTTTGCAGATTTAGCCGAACGCCACCTACGTCGCTTTTGTGCTGGATGTCCGGCGATACAATCTTGGCCACAACCGGGTAGCCGACGGCGTTCGCAGCGGCAACGGCCTCTTCTGCAGTACTGCACAATGTTTCAACAGGGACGGACAGGCCGTACCGGGCAAGCAGGCGTTTGGCCTGCAGTTCGTTCAGGATTCGGTTGTTTGCGTCGGGTTGGGATTTGCCTGGCCGCGACGAATTCGGCAGCCCCGGATGCAGCGACATCCATCGACGTTTGATTGCGCATAGTGCGGCCACGGCGCGAACTGCCCGACCGGGATCGGAAAAAATCACCAAATCCTGTTGTTCCAGCTCAGCACGCAGGCGGTCATCTGATGGTCCCACCAGAACAATCATTCTTTCGGGATGCTGTTTGCGAAGGCGAGCCAGGTCTTCCAATAAAGGAAGGAAGCGGCCCGGATCG
>JBEBTQ010000317.1:0-4582 GCA_040393685.1 Advenella kashmirensis
ACACGACCGGCCTCTGCAAATTGCAAGGCCGGGCCCGGGTTCGTGTTTACGACATCAATATGTTTGCCAAGCAGCGCGGTCATTGCCTGAGGTCCACCGGTGTAACCCACCCACGTAAAGGGCATTTTGGCTTTATCAGCAAGCAGGTTGAACGCAATATTATGCGCGGCACCCACAGTACCAAAGCCACCCACCTTTAGATTCACGCCGTCTTTCTTGCCGGCTTCAACCAGATCTTTCAGTGTTTTGTACGGGCTATCCGCTGCCACAACTGTGATATACGGATCAAGCTGGTTCAGCGTAATCCAGGAAAAATCCTGCCATTTGTAAACGCCTTTCAGATTCGACTGCATGGCAGTCAAATGTGATGCAGTGTTGACGCCAACGGTGTATCCGTCAGGGGCGGCGGATTTGATAAACGCCATTTGCGTGGCGCCGCTACCGCCAGGTCTATTGACGACCACTACCGGTTTTCCAAATACTTCAGCTGCCCCTTGCGCCAACTCTCTCGCGAAGATATCAGTTGATGACCCTGCACCGGTATGAACTACGATGGTAATTGGCTTGTTTGGAAAAGTATCGTCGGCGGCTTGTGCGCCAGTACCGGTCATGCTGATTAACAACGCAGCAGTAGGAACCAGCCACTGCCCGAATCGTAGTTTGGGGTAATTTTTCATGTCTTCCTCGTGTTTTAATATTTAGAACGCCGTTCTTATTTTTAATAAAAACACTATATACTTGGCCTAATCAGCATGTCAATAATTATCTTTAGGGGTTTTCCCAACGATCGCAAAAATCCGTTAGTGTCGATATGCGAAGTTAGCCTGTACTCGAATTTTCTGTTGCTTCTTCGGATGGCTATCGGAGCTGCCGGGTGAATCTTTTTTGTTCTGATATATGAATTATGATTACACTATATAAGATAATATGAATATGTTATATGGTTGATCTATGGATAAAACTTTCTTGAAAGGCCTGATTCTGCTTGAAACGCTTGCAAGAAGTGAGCAGCCTTGTGGCGTCACTGAACTGGCCAAGGAATTGCAACTGACCAAAAGCAATGTGCACAGACTGCTGCAAGGTCTGGTGCATCTGGGCTTCGCTCGTAACATAGCGAGTACAGGGCGATACGAGTTGACAATGAAATTATGGGAATTGGGATCCCATGTATTCGGCCGCCTGGACGTGCGACACATCGCTGATCCATTTATGAAGGAGTTGGCAGCCTCAACGTCCGAAACGGTCCATCTATCTACTCTGGAAGGGATCGAAGTGTTGTATCTTGCCAAGATAGATAGCCCTCAACCTGTGCGAGCTTACACAACCGTTGGTGGACGAGCGCCAGCACAATGTGTTGCGACAGGTAAGGCTCAGCTTGCGTGGTCCGATCCGAACACATTGGAGTCCGTAAAAATTGCATTGGCCAGATACACATCCAAAAGTATCGTACTTCCAGAGCAATTGGAGAGCGAATTGAAGCGAGTTCGAGTTCAGGGATTTGCGGTGAATTTGGGCGAATGGCGAGAACAGGTCTGCGGGGTTGCCGCACCTATTCGTGATGGATCTGGAAAAATTATTGCGGCATTAGGCGTGTCAGGTCCGGCTGAACGTCTCAAACCTAAACTGATGCATAACCTTGCTCCGGATATTGTCAAAGCTTGTGACAGAATTTCTTCTTTGCTTGGTTATCGACAAAGCCATTAATCTCCCAGGAAAATAATTCACCAATACAGAAGAATAAAAGTCGCTTGTATGCAATTGATACTCATTGAATAATGAAAGGAAATATTCACTCGCCTCCCGTCGCGAACTCTTAAAACACGATAAGTATTATTGGAGAGACAAATGCAGTTTCAAATGGTCAAGGTATGCCTGCTTGTTTCAGCGATAGCTGTATCACCCGTGGCATTTTCTCAGGATTTTCCAGTCAAGCCTATCCGACTGATCGTCACGTTTCCTCCTGGCGGCACGGCTGATATTATTGCTCGTACAGTATCGAACGAAATGTCGAAACAACTAGGTGTCTCTGTCGTCGTAGAGAACAAAGCAGGAGGCGCCGGAGGTGCCGTTGGCACAATGGACATTGCACGGGCGGCCCCTGACGGATACACAATAGGGATAGCAACCGTTGGCACATTGGGTACAGCACCCGCCGTCAATACAAATCTCCAATATGACCCGCTTACCGATTTTTCTTACATATCCAATATCGCGACCATGCCCATGCTATTGGCACTGGGTCCCTCAACCGGGGTGAAAAGCTTTGCCGAATTCGTGGACAAGGTCCGGGCCAATCCAGGAAAGATCACATTTTCATCAGGAGGTCTGGGTGGCGTCGCCCACCTGATGGGAGAAAGATTTCAAATATCAACCAAGACCAAAATGATGCACATCCCCTATCGAGGAGCAAATCCTGCTTTGAGTGATGCGGCTAGCGGTCAGGTAGACTCAGTCTTTGATGCGTTGGCGTCCTCCGCTCCATTTTTGCAGGGAAACCGGCTCTCTGCACTCGCCGTGTCTGGCAATAAGCGTTTATCGTCTTATCCGGACGTTCCCACATTCTCAGAATTGGGATATCCTGAGGTCAGTACACAAGCGTGGTACGGGCTTATTGGACCAAAAGGAATTCCCGAACCGATCCTTGAAAAACTGTATCAATCTGCCAGCCAGGCAGTTCATAACAACGAGGTTAAGACTCGCCTTTCGCAGGTCAATGCCGAGGCTATCGGCAGTTCACCCGAAGAATACAGAAAGCAGGTTTCGGAAGAGTTGAAACAATGGAAAGAAATTGCCAACTCCCAGAACATTAAACTCAATTGAATAAACGCATCTTCCGCGTATTGCTTATTCGGAAGAACTTGATTTATAACGATTCATATTCTCTTCATTTGGTGGATACAGTCCGGGAAGCTCCGCGCCATTCTCCACCTGTTGAAGAATCCAGGCTTCCAGTTTCTCCTGTTCAAGTCCCTCATCCAAAACGTCTGCAAGATAAGCGTCCGGAATCACAATGGCGCCATCATCATCCATGACGATGATATCTCCAGGAAAAATCGCAACGCCACCGCAAGCAACGGGCTCTTCCCACCCTACGAATGTCAGGCTTGCAACTGCTGCCGGGGACGCGGTACCTTTCGCCCAGACAGGCAAGCCGCTACTGCGCACGCCATTTATATCTCTGACAACGCCGTCAGTCACCAAGCCACACACACCACGAACCTTCATTCTGGCGCAAAGAATATCACCAAAAATACCAGCATCGGTCACACCCATTGCATCAACAACGGCTATAGATCCCGCGGGCATATGTTCTACGGCGACTCTGGTAGATGTCGGTGACGACCATGCTTTGGGGCTGGCAAGATCTTCACGCATCGGAACAAAGCGCATCGTAAATGCCCGTCCCGCCGCTTTTGGCTGACCGGAATTAAGAGGCAATGCGCTTCGTATCCATACATTACGCAACCCTTTCTTAAACAGAATGGTGCTGATCGTTGCCGTAGATATTTTCATTAATTTATCGACAATCTCGGGAGGAAGCGTTTTGGAAGTGACGGGCTTATTTGTACTCATTTTGATTTCAAATTTAATTGGACTTTTCAGCGTCGGCAGTCGGTGCGTCCTCATCTGTCACATTGTCCAGAAACGTGGCGGTAGGAATGAAAAACAGCGTACCCGTGACGGCCGTGCTGAAGTCCAGCAGTCTGTCATAGTTGCCAGGAGGCTTTCCGATAAACATGTTATTCAGCATCAACTCGATTCTGCTGGGTGATCGTGCATAGCCGATGAAATAGGTTCCGAACTCTCCCTGACCAGCTTTTCCAAAAGGCATGTTATCGCGAACGATTGCGAGCTCTTCTCCATCTTCGACAATAGACGTCAACACATTATGAGCGAACGGCTTTTTGACTGAGTCTTCCAGCTCAATATTGGATAATTTCTTTCTGCCAATAATGTCTTCCTGCTGTTCGACTGGAAGCTGATTCCACGCCTTGATGTCGTGCAGGTATTTTTGAACGATCACGTAACTGCCCCCACAGAAGCCGGGGTCCTCATTACCAATGATGGTCGCATCAAGCGCGTCCTGATCTACCGGATTCTCAGTTCCGTCAACAAAACCAATCAGATCGCGATCGTCGAAATATTTGAAGCCGTGTACTTCATCCTGGATATCCACATGGCCATCCAGTCGCGCCATAATATGCGTGGCAAGTTCGAAGCATTGATCTATTTGCGCCGCGCGAATATGAAAAAGCATATCGCCTGGCGTGGACACTGCGTGATGCTGGCCTCGAATTTCCCGAAACGGGTGCAAGTCTTTGGGTTTGGGTGTGCCAAATAGCCGGTCCCAAGCATCGGAACCAAAACCGGTGACACAGGACAACTGACCGTCCAAGTCGCGAAAACCGACTGAGCGTATGATGCCCGATAAGTCTGCACAGAAATTTCTTACGACTGTGATATTGTCGTCACCGGGCTTTATTGTGGCAACAAGAAATATTGCTGCTCGCGAAAGCTTTGCCGTTACCGACTGAGAAGTATCTGCTGGTACGCTTTTGTTCATGAATGTCCCGCTTGCTGC
>JBEBTQ010000318.1:0-4579 GCA_040393685.1 Advenella kashmirensis
TAAATCTGTGGTCACACCATTCGCTGGCGTAGTGTTCAAAGCCACGAAAAATATCTCTCTGTACGCCAATTACATCGAAGGTCTGACCCGCGGAGAAACCGCACCGCTGACAGCAGACAATCGCAACGAAGTGTTCAAGCCAGCACGCACCAAACAGATCGAAGCCGGCATCAAATTCGATATGGGTGACTACGGCGCCAGTCTCGCGGCATTTCAGCTGGAAAAACCCGAATTCTACCTGGATAGCGTAAGCAACGTTTTCAGCGCGGCAGGAAGACAGCGCAATCGTGGTGTCGAGCTGAGCGTGTACGGTCAGCCTGTTGAACACGTTCGCCTGGTTGGTGGTGTTACCTTCATGAACGCCCGCCTGACAAAAACGCAGGACGGTCTTTATGACGGTAATCGTGCCGCGGGTGTGCCTAAATTCCAGGCAACAATGGGTGCTGAATGGGATCCCGCGTTTGCGCCCGGTCTGACACTGCAGGGTTATGTGACGCACCGTGGTTCTCAATACGTTAACAAGGAAAACACCGGATCCGTTCCAGCGTGGACACGTGTTGACCTGGGTGCCCGCTACACAACCAAAGTGGCAGGCAGAGATACAACGTTCCGTTTCGGCGTGGACAACGTCTTCAATAAACGCTACTGGGCAACGGTTTCACCCACATTCAACCAGTTGACTGCGGGTAATGGCAGAACCGTGAAAGCGTCGGTTTCGCTTTCCTTCTGAAGCCTCACCCTGGGCTCTCTCAGGCAGCCCTTTATTGATGGGCCTATCAACGGCCCTATCGATGGCCCTATCGATGGCCCTATCGATGGCCCATCAATGATCATTTCGAATAGTCAGTCAGGTGCCGCTGCGCCTGCCTGGCTGCCCACCCGGGAAGTATAGCGATCCCTGTCCACATGACGATCATCATAAGCGTGGTAGGTACCCACGATTAACATCGTTGCAATCACTGGGGTCAGAATCTGGGCCGGCGCAATCGTCGGAAGTTTTCCTGCATGATAACGGGCGCCGACAATACTTAAAATGCTGGTGGCCACAAGCATGCCGCCCAGCACATCAGAAAACCAGTGTGCACCCAGATACAGTCGCGAAAAAGCGACCAGCAGTGCAAAGCCGATCAGCAAAACAATCATGCCCACTCGCGGCAAACCTCTGACCGTTTTGAAGAGCAGGATGCAGACTAGACCGTAAAGCACCAGATTGCTTGTTGTATGCCCGCTGGGAAAAGAGAAATTGGTCCAGCCTGTATACATCATGTCTCCAGGTCTGACACGAGCAACGGCAGCTTTGATGCCGGTATTGATGATGGCTGCGCCGATCAGCGCCAGTGACCAGTAGATGGCAGCGCGATGATACTTTCTGAAAAGTAGCCAGAGCAGGACCACACAGCTGATGGTGGTTACCATGAACGTGTCACCCAGCTGAGTGATGGTAATAAGGATGTGATCCAGTTCGGCCGTTCGCCATTGTTGCAGCTGAAGATAAATGGCCTGATCCAGTGCCTGAAGCCTGCCTTCCACGCGTACGTTGCTCAAAACAAGCAGAAACAGAACACTGGTGAGTGCGGCAAGATAATACGGCCAATAGGACCTGTAACGAGGAGTGAACTTCATTGTTCCGAATTTTCCGTGGTGTGGATTGTTAGAAATTGCCGGTTGCGATGTTTTCATATTGGCGAATATTGACAGTTTCACAGATGCAATTATTACGGTCTAAATTAGAATAGTACCTTGTTCTGTTCTAACCAGAGGTACGAGATGACCCGCTTTTCAATCAATGCCCTGATTCTGGGATCCGTTTTCAGTATGGCAGTGGGTACTGCGCAAGGCGCGGATATGTATCCTTTCGAACTGGTTAAAAGCCAGCCTGCGATTGGAAAAACCTTTTCAAAGTTGACAGCCCCTGTGGCCGCCAAACACGCGTGGATAAAAAAATATGGGGTGGTGGTGCCTGTCAGTGAAGTGACGGCCGGCAATGAAAACTATCAGGTGCTGACCGGTTGCAAGCCGCATGACTGTCCATCCGAAAAATACGTGGTGCTGATTGCAAAAGACACGGGCAAAGGAATAGGAGCCTTTGTGGTCAACCGTTATGCTTCCGGCTCACAGGCAAGTCCAAATCCCGTAAGTAGCAGCGTTACCTGGCTTGGACAGCCAGATGATGCGCAGCGCGCAGTGCTGGCCACGCAACTGTTTTGAGCCTAGCGGTCCTGTAGATGAATGAGTATTTTGTGGGCAATCCGGATTCTGTCCTCATTGGGATAGTTTTTATTGGCCAGGATCACAATACCCAGTTTCCTGTCCGGTACAAAGGCGACATAAGCGCCGAATCCGTTGGTGGAACCGGTCTTGTTGATCCACACCTGATTTTGCGGTGGCTGGGGAGGATTGACAGGCGTTACCGCTTGCGGACTCAGCGCGAATGCAGATGAATTGCCTTTTAACAGGGTTTCAAGTGGGACAGGGAAGGGGTACTGTTCCCAAATCAGGTCCTGAGTGAACGCGCTGGTCTGAAAATAACCTTGATGGGTATTGTTGACGGCGCGCTGCAATTTGCCATCCAAATTTTTCATCTGCATATTGATCTGCAGGAAGCGCAGCATGTCGCGGCTTGTGGATTTGACCCCATAAGCTTCTGCCCACAGTACCGCTTTGTTCACGCGCGTTGGTTTGTCCTGTTTGGTATAACCCTGGGCATAATCCTTCATTTTTGCGGACGGCACATCAATATAGGTGTCCTGCAGACCCAGGCCGGAAAACAGTTGCGTCTGGATCAATGGAGTGAATTCCTGACCCATTGCCTTTGCAGTAATGAAGCCGAGCATGCCAATGGATGGATTGGAATAGGTTCTTTGCGTTCCCACGGAATATTCAGGCTTCCAGTGCTCCAGATAGGTCATCAATTCCTGGGTATTGCGGATGTCATCCGGTACCTGCAGCGGAAACCCGCCAGGTGTATGGGTGCCCAGATGCAGCAGTTTCACCTCACCAAAAGCGGACCCTTTCATCTCGGGCAAATATTGGGAAACCGGGTCGCTCAGTTTCAACTGTCCCTTTTCCTGACCATAACTTGCCAGAGTGGCCGTAAACGTCTTGCTGATGGACCCCAGTTCAAAAAGGGTGGAGCGATTGACGGGTTTGCCACTCTCGCGCGAAGACACGCCAAAATCAAAAAAGTATTCCCCATCTCCGTCAACGATGCCGATTGCCATACCAGGAATGCCATACTGCTTCATGACAGGTGAAATGGTGGTTTCAACGCTTGAGCGAACCGTGTCCGGTTCTTGTGTAGCGGCGTGCGCGCTGTTTGTAATAAGGGTTGTGGCGGAGCTTGCGAACATCACTGCTGTCATGAATGTTGCGAGGCGGCGGGAATAAGAATTCGCTGAAAAGGTATGCATGTAGGCGGGCAGGAGTAAAGTGAATTTGAGCGCTCATTGTCGCATTCGATGCATAAATTCAGAAAGAATGCCTTGGTAACAAATTGCGATGCATCCGGATATTTCTCGACAAACGCAGGGAACTAATCAACAATAACGCATACTTCAGGAGGCAATATGGACGAGCTATTTGCAAAGTTTGCAACAGCGACTGCGCGCGCAACAGGTCACCCGCTCACTTTCATTATTTGTGTCGTGTCAGTTGTGCTATGGGCCATTGCCGGTCCGATTTTTGGATTTTCAGAAACCTGGCAACTGGTCATCAATACCGGCACCACTATAGTCACTTTTCTGATGGTATTTCTGATTCAGAATACACAGAACCGCGACAGCGAAGCCATGCAGACAAAGATTGATGAGCTGATCCGCTCGTCCGGCGCACACGACGAATTCATCGGTATCGAGACCCTCTCAGAAAAAGAGCTTGATGAACTACACAAAAAATGCGAACAGGACGCAAAACGCTCGCAATCACGACTAAAGAAAACAGAAGACGAGCGTAAATCCAGAGAAGCGCGCAAGGCACGGGAAAACGAGGAGAATTCCTGAGCCGTCGTTATGGTCAGATGCATTGAACCGACATGTCGATCCATTGCGTCGGAGTGTCAGTTCTGGCTCGCGCATCGGACTGTCATTTCAGCTTTGTCCATCGTTGCGACCGGGTGTATCACTCTGTTGCTTCTGCATGTGCCTTGAACCGTCATTTCCGACAGATGTTTCCTTCCCGTGCCTGCTTCTTCACGTACTTACATCGTTACGCCTATCGGCCAGGGAGCAAATTCGTTCTGCCCGTAGCCATGCAATTCGCTTTTTGTTCTATTGCCCGAAGCCGTCTCCAGAATCATGCGATAGATTTTTTCTCCCATGCTATCGACCGTTTCTTCGCCCGAGATAATGGTGCCACAATTGATATCGATGTCTTCTTCCTGTCGCTGCCACAGGACATTGTTTGTCGCCAGCTTGAGTGAAGGTGAGGGGGTACAGCCGTAGGCAGAGCCACGACCTGTGGTAAAACAGATCAGATTGGCGCCCGATGCAACCTGGCCGGTAGCGGAAACCGGATCAAAGCCGGGAGAATCCATAAAGACCATGCCCTTGCTGGTTACCGGTTCGGCGTATCGATAGACGTC
>JBEBTQ010000319.1:0-4557 GCA_040393685.1 Advenella kashmirensis
TTTTTTGCTATCATTTTCTTTTGCTGCCACCGTCATCATTATGCTTAAATTTCCCGGTAATGTCTTCATGATTATTGCACCCAGCGGTGCGGGCAAATCAAGTCTGGTCAATGCCCTGCTGGCTCAGGACAATAATATATCCCTGTCCATTTCGTGTACAACACGAGCCCCTCGCCCTGGCGAAGAAGAAGGACGCGAGTACTATTTCACGACGACAGAGAAATTTCTGCAGATGCGCGATGCGCAGCAGTTGCTGGAATGGGCGGAAGTCCATGGAAACTACTATGGCACGCCAAGAGGGCCGATAGAAGCGGCCATCGCCGAAGGCAAGGATATTCTTCTGGAAATAGACTGGCAGGGAGCGCGACAGGTTCGTCAGCATTTCCCGGCAGTGACCGGCGTTTTCATTCTGCCGCCTTCCATTGACGTACTGGAAACACGCCTGACCCAGCGCGGACAGGATTCGGCCAGCGTGATCGCCCGGCGCTTACTGGCAGCGGGAAGCGAAATTGCCCACGCGCCAGAGTGCGAATATGTTATCATCAATGAAGATTTTGACGCCGCTCTGGACGAATTACAGAAAATCGTGGCAGCCGCAAGGCTCCGATACCAGTCTCAGGCGGCTCGGCATTCGCAACTCTTCTCCCAGCTCGGAATTTCCGATTCCGTCCGGTAACCCAATTTGAAATAACTTTCTTTGCCTACCCGCTAAGGACAACACCATGGCTCGTATTACCGTTGATGACTGCATGACGCACATTCCCAACCGTTTCAATCTGACACTGGCCGCCACCTACCGCGCCCGTGAACTGGCCCAGGGACACGAACCTCGCGTCGATCCCGACAAGGACAAACCCACCGTGATCGCATTGCGTGAAATTGCCGAAGGCCTGACCGGAGCGGAAATGCTGCGTAAAGTGCCAACCTGATTTTTCCCAGGGGCAGGATTTATGGGACTCAAGGACGCATCTTCTTCGCTGCTGCACGCACTGCGTGCCGGGTCCCCGTTCAGACGCAAAAGTCGACAGGCCGCCAAGGCCGCGCAAAATGCGGCCAATGCCGTCAAGGGACAGGGCCGCAACGACGAACAACAGCAAATTCCTCCTCAGGCTGTCCCCAGCAGCCAGCCGCGTCAGGAACCGGTTATCGCCTCCCTGGCGCATCTGACCGAAATGTTGTCCACCTATATGGACAGCAAGGAAATTGATAAGGTACGGGAAGCCTACCGATTTGCCGATCAGGCCCATCTTGGCCAGTTCCGCTCCTCCGGAGCGCCATACATTACCCATCCCATTGCGGTCACGGAAATCTGCGCAGGCTGGAAGCTCGATTCCAATGCGCTCATGGCTGCGCTTCTGCACGACGTCATTGAAGACCAGAACGTTTCCAAAGCGGAACTGGCCGAGAAGTTCAATCCTGATGTTGCCAACCTGGTCGACGGACTGACCAAGCTGGAAAAACTCAATTTCGCAACCAAGGCGGAACAGCAGGCCGAAAGCTTTCGCAAGATGCTGCTGGCCATGGCCAAAGACGTTAGGGTTATTCTGATCAAGCTGGCAGATCGCCTGCATAATATGCGTACCCTGGACGCCGTGGGCGCCGAAAAAAGGCGACGCGTTGCCAACGAAACTTTGGAAATTTATGCTCCCATCGCGCACCGGCTCGGCCTGAATGCCCTGGTCCGTGAACTGCAGGATTTGTGTTTTGAAGCCAGCAACCCCAACCGCTACAGGGTCCTGCAAAAAGCAGTCCTGGCCGCCAGGGGCAATCGTCGCGAAGTGCTCACGCGCATTGCTGAAAATATCACATCTGCCATGCCGGCCAACGGTATTGAAGCCGAAATTTCAGGGCGGGAGAAATCACTCTTCAGCATCTACAACAAGATGCGCGAACAGAAAAAATCCTTTTCCGATGTCCTGGATATTTACGGATTCCGGATCATTGTGCATACCCTGCAGGAATGCTATCTGACGCTGGGCACCATTCATCAACTTTACCGCCCCGTCCCCGGCAAGTTCAAGGATTACATTGCCATTCCCAAGATCAATGGCTACCAGTCGCTGCACACCACGCTGGTCGGTCCTTATGGCACGCCTATCGAATTTCAGATCCGCACCCGCGATATGGATCATATCGCCGAAAAAGGTGTGGCATCACACTGGATGTACAAGGAAGACGATATATCCCTGAATGATCTGCAGAAGCAGACGCATCGCTGGCTGCAATCGCTTCTGGATATCCAGAGCCAGACCGGCGACTCAGGTGAATTTCTGGAACACGTCAAGGTGGATCTGTTCCCCGATGCAGTATACGTGCTTACGCCCAAGGGCAAAATTGTATCGCTGCCTCGCGGTGCCACGCCCATTGACTTTGCCTACAGCATTCACACCGATATTGGTAATCAGGCGGTGGCAGCCAAAATCAATGGCGAATTTGTTCCGCTGAAAACCGAAATCAAGAGCGGGGACACGATCGAAATTATCACCTCCCCAGCCTCGGAACCCAATGTACAGTGGCTAAACTATGTTCGCACAGGCAAGGCGCGCTCCGAGATTCGTCATTTCCTTAAAACCGTCAAATACGAAGACTCAGTAAAGTTCGGCGAGAGAATGCTCAAACAGGCATTGCAGGAATTGAATATCCCCCTGCCCGCGCCCGACAACGCCGAATGGGAGAAACTCGCGCGTGGCTCAGGCGCCTCTTCACGAGAAGAAATTCTTGCCGATATTGGGCTGGGTCGCCGGCTGGCTGCCGTTGTTGCCCGTCGCTTTGCGGTGGAAAATGAAATGCTGGCAACCAGTGCTGCCGTCATTGACGAAGTGTCGGTAGCTCATGCCGGTATGATTTTCATCCAGGGCAATGAAGGACAGGCAGTACAGCTCTCCGGTTGCTGTAGCCCTATTCCTGGCGACAGTCTGATTGCCTTGATTCGCCCGGGACACGGCCTGGTCGTGCATACCGATGACTGCCCGACCGCTCAGCGACTTCGCAGCAAGGAACCAGACCGCTGGGTTCAGGTATATTGGGATGAAGAAACCGCCTCGCATCTGCCGGTGCGCATGGAAATAGTCATCCAGAATGAAAAAGGCGTTCTTGGTCGTATTGCCGCGCAGATATCAGCGGCCGACTCCAATATCCTGACCATGTCCATGAATGAAGACGTCCAAAATCTGGCCATTGTCCATCTGACCATACAGGTGCATGATCGTAAACATCTGGCCCGCGTCATCCGCATGATTCGTCACGTATCCCAGGTTCAGAAAGTCGCCCGTCTCAAGGTCAGACCAAATCAGGATCCGGTGCTGTAGCCGACAGTCGGCCGGAAACAAGGGTAATCTTCTGCTCACATCGCGCCGCAAGGCGCTCGTCATGCGTGACCAGCACCAGCGTGGCGCCCTTCTCACGATTCATATCAAACATCAGTTCGGCAATACGCTGACCCGTCTCGGTATCCAGACTGCCCGTAGGTTCATCGGCAAACAGAATGGCCGGATCCACCACAAACGCCCGGGCAAGCGCTACCCGCTGTTTTTCACCGCCTGACAGCGTTTTCGGATAATGACTGATACGACTGGTCAATCCCACCCGTTCGAGCATGCGCGCAGCGCGCTCCTGTGCGGGTTGCCCCTGCAACTCAAGCGGCAGCATGACATTTTCCAGCGCCGTGAGATTAGGCAATAGCTGAAACGACTGGAAAACAAAACCCACACTTTTTGCCCGCAGAACGGCGCGGTCATCTTCATTCAGCTCGAAAATATTTCGGCCCATCAGTCGGACCTCTCCCGATGTCGGCGTATCAAGTCCGGCCAGAATGCCAAGCAGCGTTGATTTTCCGGAACCGGAACTGCCTGTAATAGCCAGTGTCGAACCGGGTTCAAGTACAAATGAAATATCATCTAAAATGTGCAGAATCCCTGTTGCCTCGGCAACCTGCTTTTTCAAATGAGACACTTCAATGACAACATCGGATCGCATGATTTGGTTTTTTTCCATTCTCTTTGGTTTTTGCTTATTGACCGGGCCGAGTCGAGCACAAGCCCAGGACAGTCCGACCGGAGCTACCGTACCCGTCATATTGGTAGTCGGAGACAGTCTGTCTGCTGAATATGGTATCAGACGGGGTAGCGGCTGGGTGCAGTGGCTGAAGGAAAATAAAAAAGAGGCGCTGGAAGATGCTCAGCTGGTCAATGCAAGTATCAGCGGTGATACGACAGCAGGCGGTCGCAGCCGGCTGCCCGCCCTGCTGAAAAAACATCATCCTGCCATCGTCATTCTTGAACTGGGTGCCAACGACGCCTTGCGAGGTCTCTCACTGGATGCCAGTCGCAATAACCTGGGCGGGATGATCGACCAAATCAAAGCAAGCCAGGCTCGGACAATTCTGATCGGCATGCAGATTCCCCCAAACTTCGGCCCGGATTACGCAAAGCAGTTTCAGGCGATGTTCGGCACGCTGGCAAAAGAAAAGGACACCGCATTGGTGCCCTTTCTGTTTGCTTCCTTTGCACTGGATCGCCAGATGTATCAGGATGATGGCATTCACCCTTCTGAACAGGC
>JBEBTQ010000320.1:0-4543 GCA_040393685.1 Advenella kashmirensis
TCCACATTCCGACATGGCAGTCATTTCGCAATCTGGCGGTGCCGCTGGCTTCGCTTACCAACGGTCCGGGATTGTTCAAAATGTCTGTCGTCGGTTGCCTGTTCGCCGTCGCACAAAGTTGCTGGTTTACCTTTACCGTGGTTTATCTGGTTAATGTACTGGGCTATTCATTGGGACTGGCAGGCGCGGTCTTTGCCGTGATGCAGACGGGTGGGGTGCTTGGGCGGATTGTTTTGGGCTGGATATCCGATTACGTCGGGTCAGCCAGGGCAACGCTATCTTTCACGGCCGTGGTGTCGGCCAGTACCACCGTGCTGATGGGGCTGACAGACCCTACCTGGCCCGTGTGGACGGTGATGCTGCTTTCCTTTGTGGCCGGTGGTTCTGCCGCCAGCTGGAACGGCGTGCAGATTGCTGAAGTTGCGCGTCGTTCTCCGTCCCATCAGGTCTCCGAGACGGCCGCGGGGGCAAGCATACTGGTCAATCTGGTGAATATGGTTGCCCCCACTTGTTTTGCTTTCTATGTCGCACTCAGTGCACGATATGATCATGCGTTCATGGGGGCGGGCTTGTGTACGCTGCTGGTACTGGCGGTGATTCCCAAAGACAAACGCGGTGCAAATGCAAGCGCTTCCTGATGCAAGCGCATGCTGTCGCGATTTGTCTGTGATTTAGATATCAAGCTAATGGCAGAATGGTCTAAGCTCAAGGCGCCGCGGGGATCTCCAGCCCACGTTTGACTGCAGGCCGTTCAACGAACACATCCAGCACCCTAGCCACTTCAGGAAAATCATCAAAGCCAACGAGTTCGCGGGCGCCGTAAAAGCCAATCAGGTTGCGTATCCACGGGAAAGTGGCAATATCGGCAATCGTGTATTCGCTGCCCATGATCCATTCGCGATTCTTCAGGTGGGTATTGAGCACACCCAGCAGACGTTTCGATTCAGCCACATACCGATCACGGGGGCGCTTGTCTTCGAATTCTTTGCCTGCGAATTTATGAAAGAAACCCAGTTGACCAAACATGGGGCCTACGCCACCCATCTGGAACATCAGCCACTGCAAGGTCTGGTAACGGGCTGTCGTGTCAGCGGGAAGCAGTTTGCCTGTCTTTCCGGCCAGATAGACAAGGATGGCACCGGATTCGAAGAGAACAATGGGCTCGCCGTCCGGTCCGTCCGGATCAATGATGGCTGGAATTTTATTATTTGGATTAATGGACAGGAACGCGGGAGACAGCTGATCCTGCGTTTCGAATGCGACCCGGTGCGGCTCGTAGGCCAGCCCCAGCTCTTCCAGCGCAATAGACACTTTCACGCCATTAGGGGTAGGCAGTGAATAAAGCTGCAGGCGCTGGGGATGGCGGGTAGGCCATTTTTCTGTAATTGACGGGTTGAGTTGATTGACGAATTGTTCAAAGTTCATGAGGGGCAGCCGCTTTTGATGACAGGAATGCTTCTATCTTAACCATTTTTTCGATCAAAAAGCGGGCTGGAAGCGCCCATCGACTGCGTCATATATAACACCTCAGGCAGCCAGTACAAAGACCTTGGGTTGACTGGGAACCGCACGTATTCCAATCATATTGAATGTGTTCTGTAAGGTAATGCTGCCCCAGCGCGTCGCAGGCAGGCCTCTGAGCAGCACGGTAAAGGCGCCGGTCAGATCCCGTTTGAGGCTCATGACGGTATGCGAGACCACTCCGCCAATCACACCTGGAATATCGCCCAGACTGATGGGCGTGAAGGTCATCATGTTATGCGCAGGAGCAAAGCACTTGAGAATATTGAAGCAGATAGGGATTGCCATCATCCCCATGGCGATATTCGGATAGGGAATGGGAATTGTAGGCGGCGTCAGGCAGACATCGGGAAATGCAAGATCCAGTCCGAACATTTGTGTATTGGCTAACATATCAACTCCAGTTTGCGCCAGGTTGAAGATGGGCGCTGAAAAGTTCTGCTTCAAAAAGATCAGGGTCCTTTTCTATGACCCCTGTTTGTTTTTTCAGGGATGAATCGGTCACCAGCGCACGATGCATCCGCGTACGTGAAAGCCTGGCTTGAATCCAGAGTATTCCGCTCAGATTGGCCTGGGTGAAATCAGAGAATGACAGGTCGCTATGACTGAAATTGGCATTCTCGCAATTGGCCTGATGAAATACGCTCATATCAAGCAGTGTACGGGAAAAATTGCAATTGGCAAGGCAGGATTCTGGCCAGAGTGTCTGGTGCAATCTGGCTCCCGAGAAATCAGCCCCGGTGAGATCTGCGTGAGGGAACAGCGCATTAGGCGCGGTGACCTCCCTGAAATCGGCATCCTGTAACTGACAGCCCTTGAAGCTGCATTGTGGCAGTTCGGCCTGCATAAATAAGGCGCGCTTGAGCGAACTGTCGATGAACTGGCAGGCCTGGAAGTGCCGCTGAGTCAGGTCAACGCCGTCCATATTACATTCGAAAAATACCACACGATCAAAACTGGTATCGGTCCAGTTCACCTCGCTCAGATCACAATGCATAAAGGTAAACTGTTCGAGTGCGTTGTCGCTCAAATCTGTACCAGAAAGTTCAACGCTGTCCAGAAGTGTCAGAACGTTTGTGTCGAACAGAAGCCGGGATTTTTCCATATTGCACTTGCGAAATACGGCATTTTCACTTGTGACGTACTCAAAGTTGCAATTGGCAAGCGTGGACTCATTGAATTGAGTCGTATCGAGAATGCCGTTTGCGATATTGCAACCGTGCAACTGGCATTCTGTGAATAATGACAGCCTGAGATCGCAGCCACTCAGGTCGCACTGTTCAAAGCGGCATCGCAGAAAGACGGCTTCAGCAAGACTGGCGTTACTTAGCGAAATGCCTTTAAAGGTCACTTCATCAAATGTCATAGCTGACAGATCTTCGTCTGTCAGATCGAACTCGATGATTTCATCACACAATGAATCACCAAGGCGGGAAAGCTCGCGCAGGTCTTCAATAGAAATCATGAGCCTTCACCTTTGGTGGCGGGTACTCTCAGGGGATAAACGTTTGCCTGAGTGGTATAGGCCTGTTCAAGATCGGTCGTTTCATCAATGCGTGCATTGCCAAGATTGGTACGGAAAAAATTTGCATTGGAAAAAGAAGCGTGCTCCAGATTTGCCTTGGTCAGTGTCGCCTGCATGAGATTGGCATGCTCGCCCTCAGCCTGACTGAGATCAGCACGCACGAACATGGCATCTCGAGCAGTCATTCTGGTCAGTTTACTGCCGCAAAGTGATGTTTCAGAAAGATCGCTCATGCTCATATCAGAATCGGTAAAGTCCTGGCCGTCCAATTTCAATCCACGCAAGTTGCACTGTTTGAAATATGCGTGGACGAAAGAGCAGTCTTCCAGCATCGTGTGATATGTCATCGAGACATTCACAAATCGGCCCAGACCGAATACTTCGCCACTGAGGGTGCTCTTCACAAAATGGGCGCTGTCCAGAAACGCATCAGCATAACGGTTCTGTTTCATTTGCGATTCCACGAACGACGTGCGTATTATGTGCGCGCCTAGCAAATTCTCCGTGAATTCGCAACTTGTAAATATGCACTGCAGCAGTGTTGCTTTCCCGAAAGCACATTTTTCAAAGCGGATTTTATTCAACAGCAATTGCGCGAGATACGCATGAGAAAAATCACATTCGAAAAATGAACTCTGTTCGATGATACTGGAGTCCAGACTCGCCCCTTCGAAATGCACTCGGTTCGCCTGCACGACCGAAAGGTTTGCGTTATCCAGTATGGCGTGACTGAGATTGCATTCGTCCAAGGCGGCCCGCGCAAGTACCGCTTCGGATAAATCACAGCCTGAAAGATTGGCACCCCGCAAATCGACGCCTTCCATAAACGTGCCATGCATATTTGCGCCTGGCAAATGCATACCAGACAGATCGGCGCCAGTCAGATCCATCATGGACAGATCCTTATCCTTGTCGTAACGGGCCTGTACCTGCTCACGAATCTGTGCACTGCGATGCGCTGAAACCCTGGATACGCCTTCCTGCATTTGCACGGAATAAAGATACATTTTGCGATTCAGGGGCTCCATACGCTTGATTCGTTCAAAAGCCGCAAATTCAGGCGTTTCAGACAGCTCCCGTGCTCGTTCGCGCCACTGGCGGTTTGCCTCTTTGAATTCGTTCGTTTGCATTGATTCAGTCAGGCTCGAACGACGTTGGCCTGCCTGCTGAGACTTGCGTTCAGCTGTCGGATCCGTCAGAGAGGTACTTTCATCTATATCCGTCCCTTCGTTGCGTTCCATTAAAGCCGTGGATACGTTTTCTTCCCAGGCTTCGATCATGTCTTTATGCTTTCGTACCATCTGTTCCGGATCACTTTGCGTCATTTCGTCGATCTGTTCTGCAAGTGGGCGAGGTGGGCCAGGCGGTCCCTTGATTCGATTCTCCAGAATGTCATCTGTCAATTCGGGGTAGAGCGAATGTTTGCGAGCTTGTTCCTTTTGTTCCGTTTTGATATTTTCAGCCTGCTCGGCCAATGTTTTTGCGGCCTCTATCAGT
>JBEBTQ010000321.1:0-4538 GCA_040393685.1 Advenella kashmirensis
TCACCCTCGGATACAGGCAAGCGCCATTGCTGGCCGGCAGCGGCCTATATGGCGCAGCCCTGTTGTTGCTCGCAGATAGCATCGGCAGGCTGGCCTTTGCCCCTCTACAGATACCTGCAGGGATCGTCATGGCGATCGTGGGGGTACCGTTTCTTCTGGCGCTGTTATGGCAGCGCCGTGACCAACTTTAGACCTTGAAATATGATGACATCAAGAACGCTTCTGCATAGCTGGATTCTGGCATTTGCGGTTTTTATTACAGTACCGGCGCATGCCGAAACCCGTACATTCACTGACGATCTTTCCCGTCAGGTCGAAGTCCCTGTACAGCCCCGGCGAATCGTGTCACTGCATGATCTGGACATCACTATTCCGCTACTGGAACTGGGTGTAAAGCCTGTGGCAAGTCATGGTCGTCAGGCGCTGGACGGACGAAGGTTTATGCGCTCCAGCGCGCGACTTACCGGGATAGATTTCGATAATTCAGATATTACGTTCCTGGGCACAACCGACATCAATATCGAAGCCGTGGCAGCGGCCAAACCAGATCTGATCATTACAGATCCGAACCGCAAGCTGCCAATTGCGCAGCTTTCGCGGATTGCTCCTACCGTACTTATCGACAATCTGTCGGGCGGAGCGCCGCATATCTACAAGCGACTGGCTGAGCTTACCAATACGCAGGACAGACTTGCCGTTCTGGACCGCCGCTATCGCGCCCAGCTGGAGGAACTGCGCCATGTTGTTGGTGACCCGGCGAAATATACCGTTTCCGTCTTCCAGGCGCAAAACGGGAAAATCGGCGTCTATCACACGTATCGGTCTCTGGGTCGCGTATTGAGAGATGCCGGCTTCCGGTTTCCGGACATCATCAACTCAATTCCGGAAGGCGATCGTATCGAGGTCAGCGCAGAGCGTCTTCAGGAACTCGATGCAGACTTCATCTTTGATGCATACCGATCGGATAAAGGCGGAAAGCCGGCAGATGAAATCGATGCCATGAAAAAAGTCATGCAGGATTATTGCGAGTTTCTTTCCGCGTGTCGAGAAGGACGCTATATCCTGGTTGCCCGCGAAGAAGCGATTTCCAACTCTTATGCTGCCCTGAACCTGATGGTTTCTCTTGTTCAGTCTCATATCACAGAGCGGCCACTTCCATCCCATACGACACCATGAATCGCTGGCGACTGGCGGGACTGCGAATCCATTGGTTCATCGGGCTGATCGCCGGCCTGTTTCTGACGATCATTGGATTTACCGGAGCAGTCATGGCGTTTGAAGATGAGATCATCGACTGGCTGAATCCGTCTCTGCACGTAGTACAGGCGCGTTCAATAACCAACGCACTCCCCTATTCGCAACTGCTGCCGTTGCTTCAGAATCAGCTGGAAGGACAACAAATCAATTTGCTGCAAACCAGCCAGGCAAGCACACTGGTTGTGGGGACTGCATTCAAAGGACAGACAGAACGACTGCTTGTGGATGCTACAAATGCGAAAGTCATTGGAAAAGTTCGTGGCGCCGATTTCTTTGCCTTCATTCGACAGATTCATCGCTGGCTGGCACTTCCGGGGCGTGGGAATGGTATCGGTCGGACTGTCACCGGGCTGTGTGCCGCATCTCTGGTTTTCCTGGCAATCAGTGGCATCCTGTTGGGGTGGAAGCATCGACATAACAAATACGCCAACGAGTCGATGAACTGGAAAGATCGCCGTCGATATTCGGGCTGGCATGTTCGTTATGGGCTATGGATTGCTCCTTTTTTGCTATGGAGCGCACTGACAGGAATGTGGTGGTCCTTCGACGGCTATCGGTCGGCGGTCACTTTCCTGTTGGGATCAAGAGAAGCAAAACCAGCAACTAAAATCACGATTGAAAATCCGATATCCACAGAGCAACTGGGAGCATCACTGGATACGGTGCTCTCGGGATTTAAATCCGATGCCCGTCGAGTTCTGCTAACATTGCCTCGCCGCGCAGACCAGCCTATACGGCTGCGTTGGCTGCCCGTCGACGCAGTACACGATCGCGCCTATGACGAATATCAAATAGCGCCTGACGATGGTCGAATCCTGGGTCAATGGAAGTACGAAGATGCGCGCCTGGCTGACCGATTCAATCAACTCATTGAACCGTTGCACACCGGTACACGCTTAGGATGGCTCATGCGCATCGCGCTGTTCATCTCCAGTCTGTCGCTTCCTGTATTCGCTCTGACTGGCCTGGTCATGTATCTGCTACGGCGCAAACGCAGGTACTGAGCGTTTCCGGAGGGACGGAAAGTTGAGGGTATAATCCGTTGATATTCAGTGTTGTGCGTCCGGTTAGCACGAATAACGGGCTGGTCAGCTGCTTTTCGACATGACATTCAATCCACGGGACAAGACAATTGAGTTCTATCAGCGACGATTCCAATGCATGGACCGACCCTCCTCGTCATTCCGACAAATTCAGTGAGCGATTACGGCTTCGGCGCAAGAATCTGACAGCCCGCATGCAGCGGGTTGCAGACTACATTGATGAGAACCGCGCGCTTGTTCTGGCGAAGTCTGCGCTTGAATTGGCTCAGGAGCTGGATGTTTCGGATGCTACCGTCATTCGAACCGTTCAGGCTCTGGGTTTTGAGGGTCTTCTGGATTTGAAATCGCTATTGGCCAATTCCATTGGTCAGATGGACGTTACCTCCACCAAGCTGGCCACGACACTTGAACAATTACGTCAGGATACGGATAGCGCCGTCAATTACGTCATTGAGGAATATCGCCAGGCCATAGAACACCTGACGAACAGGAAGAATCTCGAATCGATAGCGCGCGCAGTGCCCATTCTGGCTCAGGCCGGGAAGATCGGTGTTTTTGGCATTGGCGCATCGGCCATTCTCGCGGAGTATACGGTACGGCTGCTTTCCCGTAACGGCCTATCCTCTTATGCTCTGAACCGTACAGGAATCTCGTTAGCCGAACAATTATTGGAAATGTCGGCTGGAGACGCACTCATCGTCCTGATACGCCAGAATATTCACCGGGAAATCTCTACTGCCATCGAAGAAGCCAACCGGTTGAAAATTCCCGTCATTCTGATTACCGGACAGCGCCGACACGCCCTGTCGCACTTAGCGCACACAATCATTGTTCTGCCCCGATCCAGTGCGAATGGAACACCATTACATGGCCCTACGCTAGCCTGCCTTGAAATCCTGGTTCTTGGCACCATAGGCATCAATCCTGAGCGTTCCATGTCCTCTATGGAGCGGTTGGTGCGATTAAGAACTTCGATACGATCCCGGCGATAACTATTGAAAATGCTCAATACACAATATGGCAGGGAATAGATCAGTTTACTGGCACGTATTGCAGAAGAAAAACAATACGTAGTCTCCAATCACGTACTCTTCCTGTCACGCACTTTTCCTGGCATCATCAAACTCGTTCAATCGAACCAGCGCCGCGGTGACAGCAGATACATCAAGTTCAAAAACAACCTGAGACGACGGGCCCGGAGGTATAAATGCCAATGATTTTCGGGTCTGCACCAGCACGGTTGTCGGCACGCCTAAAGCGGCGGCCATGTGCATGGGTCCGGAATCCGGCGTGATCATGAGTCGCGCCTGAGCAAGCATACCCATAAACAACCTGATTGGTTGTGGAGGACAAAGCACACCATATGGGCATGCCTGCAATGCCTTCTGAAATTGGGGAATCATTTCCTTTTCTTCAGGCCCCACAAAAACAACAAATCGGGTGCCCATTGCGTTGATTGCATTGATCAGTTCAAGCCAGAACGAGACTGGGCAGACTTTATCTGCATGGCCACCAACAAACACTGCGACGAAATTATCACGTGCTCTCAGACCCAGCGTTTGCAATTGACTAAGTGCATCGGACATTTCGTTGTTGCTTAAGGCCAGTCCTGGCAAGGCTGCATCAGTCACGCCCAGTGCGTCCGAAAACGCCGGGCCTGCATCGTAGGCGTTAACAATAGGATCTTTGACTTTGATATCGTAGCAATCGAGGTGTTCTACCGGCTGCCCTGCTACATAACGGGCACCTGCCAGTTGCGAGATCAAAATTCCACTCAGGGATCCTGGTGCGAATTGCACTGCCAAATCGTATTGCCGTGAACGCAGGCTACGCAGTAGCGGTATTGCTAACCAGGGACGCCGCATTTCCTTTCTGGATATCGTGATCAGTTGATTGATCGGCAGATTGTCGAATATCGCAGTGGTTTTGTCCGTGACAACAAAATCAATGGACGCTCCTGGAAATCGCTTCAGTAGCGGATCAATAATGGCCGTGCTGAGAATGGCATTGCCGATTCGAAAATTCGGACGAATGACAATGATCTTTGAAATATCTCTTAAATGAGCGGCGGAAATATCATTTCGAGATTTCGTAGTAAGGCTTAACAGCCGGAGAAAAACTCTCTTCGCAACTTTTTCCAGTTTTTTGGCAGATCTTTTGAGTACATGTTCAGATATGACATCCATGATTCTGCCTCTTCCCTCAAACTGGTAGATTGCGAGGCATAAGCGCCCTATA
>JBEBTQ010000322.1:0-4526 GCA_040393685.1 Advenella kashmirensis
CGGTGCGTTGCTGGGCCCGGCCCTGCAGTTGCAACGCAATAGCAAAGTGACGTTGCACGTGAATAATCGTCTGCCCGATCCCACGACAGTGCATTGGCATGGCCTGGAAATTCCGGGCAGTGCCGATGGCGGCCCGCAAGCGCTGATCGCTCCTGGCGCCCAATGGCAGGCGAGCTTTACGGTTGATCAGCCTGCGGCCACTTGCTGGTTCCACCCACATGTGCATCAGGTAAGCGGACAACAGGTTGCCCGAGGCCTGGGCGGCATGATATTGATCGAAGATCAGGAAAGCGCCGCGCTGTCTTTGCCCGCCACGTGGGGCGTTGATGATATTCCCGTTATTCTGCAGGACAAGAGGCTGGATGCGAACGGACAAATCGACTATCAGCTGGATGTGATGGCGGCTGCGCTTGGCTGGTTCGGCGACGTGTTGCTAACCAATGGCGTACATGCACCGCAACACGCGGTGCCCCGCCTGCTGAACGCAAGTAACGCCCGATCCTATCGGCTTGCGCTCAGCGATCATCGGCCACTCCTGGTTATCGGGAGCGACGGCGGATTGTTGCCGGAGCCAGTTAAAGTTCATGAGTTGTCGATGATGGCCGGAGAACGCTTTGAAGTGCTGTTGAACACAGAAGATGGCAAGCCATTGGATTTAATGACGATGCCGGTATCACAAATGGGGATGGGTGCAGCGCCCTTTGATCAGCCGCAACCGGTACTCAGCCTGATTCCCACGACCGACAAAGCCCGGGGCAAACTGCCGGATGCGCTGGCGAAACTGCCTGCGCTGCCTGCAAGCAAAGACTTGAAGGTACGGAAATTGAAACTATCAATGGACCCTAAGGTTGATGCACTTGGCATGCAAGCCTTTACAGATAGGTATGGCGCCCAGGCAATGGCGGGGATGGACCCGGCCATGCATCAGGGGCATAGTAAGATGCAATCGGCGGACAAACAGGAATCCTCCATGCAGGGACACGATATGCACAATATGGCGGGTCACGATATGCAGGGAATGCAGGGGATGAGTGGGATGAGCGGGATGAGCGGGATGAGCGGGATGAGCGGGATGAGCGGGATGAGTGGGATGAGTGGACACAACATGCCCGGCATGGAGGGTCATGCCATGCCGATGACCGGTGGCGACGCGCCCGATCTGCATCGTGCCAATTTCATTAACGGGCAGGTCTTCAATATGAAGGAACCGGCATTCACGGTTAAGCGTGACGTGGAAGAAATCTGGCAAATCTCTGGCGAAGGCGACATGATGCTGCATCCTTTTCATATTCATGGAACACAGTTCAGGATCCTGTCGGAAAACGGCAAGCCGCCAGCAGAACACCGCCGAGGCTGGAAGGATATCGTGAGTGTAGAGGGTGCGGTCAGTGAGGTGCTGGTCCGCTTCCGGCATGAGGCGGGTGCTGCGCATCCTTATATGGCCCATTGTCATATCCTTGAGCATGAGGATACCGGAATGATGACCTCATTCACGGTAGAGGGTGGTGCGTAGCCGATTTCTTTATTTGCGTGCAGGCCGGGTTATCCGTCCTGCATCAGCTCATTCAGCACACGATCAATAATGAGATTCTGCCTGCGATTTTTCCGGGTGACTGCGGCAATGCTGACGGAATAGTGAATCTGTTCCGGTGCGAAGGCGGTCATCATGTTTTGTTCTACCCAGGTCTTGGCGTAGTGATCCGGCAGAAAACCCACGTATTGCCCTGTCAGAACCAGAAAGGCAATCCCTTCCCGGTCTGAGGCGCGGGCTGCATCGGCCAGCGGCTGGTGCAGTGCGATAGCCTCTGGGCTTAGGCGATAGCCCGGTATGACCGCCGGGATACCTTGCAGATCTTTTATGCTCAGGCCCTGCGCTTTATGGAAAAGCGGATGGGTATGGCTGCAGTACAACTGTGATTTTTCATCGTAAAGCGTATGGTATTCCAACCCGCTCAGCTTGTTGATAAGTGGAAATGCACCCATATGCAGATGGCCGTCCAGCAGGCGTCGTTCAATATCTCCGGGAGGGCTCATGCTGATATTGATCCGCACCTCCTGACTTTGCTGGCGTACCTTTGCCAATGCGTGGGTAATGCGCATTCTGGGCTGGGTAACCAGATTGTTCATGAGCCCAATATTTAATTCGCCACGCAGGCTGTCATGTAGCTGATTCACTTCACGTCTGAAGTCCTCAATGGAGGCCATCATGGATTCGCTGGCGCGTAAAACTTCGCGCCCCTCGTCGGTCAGGGCAAAGCCCGCTCGACCCCGCTGGCACAGTCGCATGCCAAGTCTTTGTTCCAGATCGCTCATATGCAGGCTGATCGCCGAGCGGGTGATACCCAGTGTGCTTTCTGCCGCAGTGAAACTGCCGCATTCCGCCACGGTGCGAAAGACCCGAATCAGTCTCAGGTCAAAGTCCGAGATAGGTGCCAGAGGTTTGCTCATTACGTGAGTAATTTAGAATGTATATAACATTAAAATTATATTTTATATATCTAATATTAAGGGGACAATAGCCCGAATGACCACTTTTATGTGAGAGAGAACCATGACTGATTTAAGTGCTGTGCCCACCCCTGTTCGCGATACATTGAAATTGTAGGCCCACTGGATGCCATTCAGTGCGAATCGTGCTTTCCAGAAGGACCCGCGCCTGATTGTGGGTGCCGAAGGTAACTACCTGATAGACGACAAGGGCAGAAAGGTATTCGATAGCCTGTCCGGGCTCTGGTGTTGCGGTGCCGGGCACAATCGGGAAGAAATCCAGAAAGCGGTCAGCCAGCAACTGGGCACCCTGGATTATTCGCCGGCATTCCAGTTTGGCCATCCACTGGCGTTTCAGCTGGCGGAAAAAATTGCCGAGCTCATGCCCGAGAATCTGAATCACGTGTTCTTCACAAACTCTGGTTCAGAAGCGGCAGATACGGCGCTGAAGCTGGCGCGCGCCTACTGGCGCCTGAAAGGCCAGCCTTCAAAAACCAAGCTTATCGGTCGTGCTCGCGGCTATCATGGGGTGAACATGGGTGGCACCAGCGTGGGCGGCATCGGCGGCAACCGCAAGGTGTTCGGACAATTAATGGATGCGGACCATTTGCCCCATACGCTACAGGCAGATCAGGCCTTTACGCAGGGTCAAAGCGAGACGGGGGGCGTGCAACTGGCCAATGAACTGCTCAAGCTGATTGAACTGCACGATGCCTCTAATATTGCAGCTGTCATTGTGGAGCCGATGGCTGGCTCTGCCGGGGTGATTGTGCCGCCTAAGGGCTACCTGCAGCGTCTGCGGGAAATCTGCGATCAGCACGGCATATTGCTGATTTTTGATGAGGTGATCACGGCTTTCGGTCGCATGGGGAAACGGACCGGCGCGGAATATTTTGGTGTTACCCCCGATATCATGAACATCGCCAAACAGGTTACCAATGGTGCAGTGCCTATGGGTGCGGTTGTTAGCTCAAGTGAAATTTACAATACGTTCATGTCGCAGAATGCCCCTGAGCATGCGGTTGAGTTCACCCACGGCTACACCTATTCTGCACATCCGGTCGCGTGCGCGGCGGGGCTTGCAGCGCTGGATCTGCTGGGCACACATAATCTGATTGAAAAGTCTGCTCAGCTGGCACCTGCTTTTGAGAAGAGTCTGCATGGCCTGAAAGGCGGCAATCACATTATTGATATTCGCAATTGTGGTCTGGCCGGGACCCTGCAACTGGCTCCCCGCGACGGCGATCCGGCTATTCGCCCTTATGAGGCCGGCCTCAAGCTTTGGGAAAAAGGTTTCTACGTCCGATTTGGTGGGGACACGCTGCAGTTCGGCCCAACATTCACGACGACAGCGCAGGAGCTGGACCGTTTGTTTGATGCGGTTGGAGAGGTGCTGCAAGGCGTTGCCTGATTTGCATTCTGGTTGACCTGATGCTTGAATGATAAGGGGCGGTGCAGATAGATTCTGCACCACCCCTTATTTATCGTTTGAGCGGACGGATTCAAATCGTGTTAGCCGAATCGATTTACTGAAAAGGGGGTCAGCGTACTTCCGGTTGATAAGCCGGACATGGCTCGGGTCAGTAACAGGCCGGTATTGACTGAGCCTGTCAGACCCAGATGACCGTGGCCGAAGCCGCACCAAAGACCGGGAAGGTGATTGACTGGCCCGAGCGCCGGCATGGAATCGGGGAAGCACGGGCGATGCCCCAGCCACAGGCTAAATCCCTCGGTGTTCAAACCGCTTAGTCCCGCATGGGCGTGAGTTTCCAAATGTAAGGCGCGTTTTCTGTTCAGGGGGCGCGCTTCACCGCCGAATTCCACTGTGCCGGCAACGCGCAGTTGTCCCTGCATGGGATTGATAAATACTTTGCGATCAGCCAGTACAACAATGCGCGATAAGGATAGGGCAGGGTTGGGCGCCTGCAAATGGTAACCCCGCTGAGTTTCCAGAGGAACAGAAAGGCCCAGCGTTTGTAACAGGACGCGCGACCCCATGCCTGCAGTTAACACGACATGGCTGGTATTCCAACTGCGAT
>JBEBTQ010000323.1:0-4519 GCA_040393685.1 Advenella kashmirensis
CCCCCCCCCCCCGCCCCCCCGCCCCCCCCTCCCCTCTAATGTATTTAGACGGCCCCCACCTCGTTCTACACCACGTCACACCCTCTTGCCCTCCACCTCGCTAGTCCGATCTCATGATGAGGCCTGATGGCGCGAACCCGGCTGCGGACGCGCCTGATTGTCGGCCTGACGCTGCATGGGTGAGGCCCCCTGGAAGGCATGACCAGACTGACCGCCGCGCAGACGACGCACAATGAACATGACGCCGAAAATTACAATCGCAATAAGAATGGCGCTGGACAGGAATTCAAGCAGCGCGCCACCCAGCCCCAGACTGGACAACAGGGCGGCAATACCCAGACCCGCTGCGATACCGGCAATGGGGCCCAGGAAACGCGAGAAACCGCTACGCTGTGTGGCCGCATTCGCATTAGCCGCATTTCGGGCAGGCGCTGCAGACGAACGGTTGAAGGTATTGGGAGCCTGCGCAGCAGGTGCGCGATTCGTTGTAATGTTTGAAGACTGGCGACCAAAGCTGCCGCCCCCACCCATACGACGTGCCTCTGCATCGTGCGTCACAGCGAGCATACTTGCTGACGCCACGACAATCAGCGCTGCGGACAGATATTTAGACCACTTTTTGAACATTGATTCGAGCTCCGGCGGGAATATCCCACATTAAATGAATAAGCGAACAAACCAATCTTACAAAAGCCTGAATAAATATGCAAGCAACATCGTCGGGATCCGAGAATGTAACGGACCCATGCGCCGGCAAGGCCGGGATTGGCAATTCTGAAAGCCAATCCTAGAAAATCTTCACGCCCTCGTGCAGGGCGACAACGCCAGCAGTCAGATTGAAATAGGTGACGCGGGGAAAGCCTGCCTCGCGCATCATCTGCGCCAGAGTTTCCTGGTCGGGGTGCATACGAATAGACTCGGCAAGATAACGATAGCTTTCCTCGTCATCTGCCACCTTTTTACCCAGCCAGGGCAGAATATTGAAGGAATACCAGTCATAGGCCGGTGCCAGCGGCGCCGCCACACGGGAAAACTCCAGCACCAGCAGCTTGCCGCCCGGTTTGAGCACCCGCTGCATTTCCTTTAAGGCCGCGTCTTTATGCGTCATATTGCGCAAGCCGAAAGCCACAGTGACCACGTCGAAGAATTCGTCGGGAAACGGCAAATGTTCTGCATCGCACACAACCGTTGGCAACAGGACACCTTTATCGGTCAGTCGATCGCGGCCAACCTGCAGCATGGAAGAATTGATATCCGTATGCCAGACCTGCCCTTCCTGCCCGACCTTCGCCGAAAACGCCAGGGCCAGGTCTCCTGTACCACCGGCGATGTCCAGCACCCGCATGCCGGGTCTGACCGCAGCCCGCCCGATAGTAAAGCGTTTCCACAGACGATGCATTCCCCCTGACATCAGGTCGTTCATGACATCGTAGCGCTGCGCGACGGAATGAAAGACTTGCGCCACCTTTCCTGCCTTTTCCTGTTCATCTACAGTGCTAAAGCCGAAATGCGTGGTACCGGGCTGCCCGGCTGACGTTGGGCGTTCTGAATTCATAGATAATCTTTTTTCGATAGTAGGCGGGTTGTCACAAACATGACACAATGAGGCAATAACATTGAGCCCAGTATTCCGGTTAATGTCAGTCTCATGACTTCTTTTGATTTTACTTCATTATGGCAAGCACAATTCTAGTCGTCGAAGACGAACCCGCAATTCAGGAACTCATTTCCGTCAATCTGTCCTTCGCCGGGCATAAGGTGCTGCGCGCCCTGGATGCCGAGCAGGCCAAGGTCCTGATCAACGCAGAACTGCCTGATCTGATCCTGCTTGACTGGATGCTGCCGGGCTCCACAGGTCTGAACCTGGCCCGGAATTTGCGCGGTGCCGAACGCACCCGCGAGATCCCCATCATCATGCTGACCGCCAAAAGTGCCGAAGCCGATAAGGTGGAAGGTCTGGAAAGCGGTGCTGACGACTACATTACCAAGCCATTTTCTCCCAAAGAGCTGATGGCGCGTATCAAGGCCGTACTGCGCCGGCGTGCACCCCAGCTGACCGACGATGAAATTGAAATCTCCGGCCTGAAACTGGATCCCGTGTCCCACCGCATTACAGGCAATGGCTCGAATCTGCCGCTGGGGCCCACCGAGTTTCGTCTGCTGCATTTCTTCATGACGCACCCCGAGCGCGTTTTCACGCGCGGCCAGCTCCTTGATCAGGTGTGGGGCGATCATGTCTTTCTGGAAGAACGCACGGTAGACGTTCATATCCGTCGTCTGCGCAAGGCACTGGAACCCAGCAATCATCACAATCTAGTTGAAACCGTCCGGGGAAGCGGGTATCGTTTTACCTCGAAACTGCCAGCCTGATACGCAGTTCGCAGGCGATCCCCTGTTTTCGCTCCTGCCAACCCGGCTGGCCGGATGCCAGCGCGCCATTTCATTGCTTTTAGCCCCCAGGCGGCAGGCGCACGCCAGAGTGCCCAGGAAGAGAATTCATCATGTCCCGCCACACGTTTTCATTTGTCTACCTCCTTGCCGTTTTACTGGCAATGGGCGTGCAATGGCTGTTCGGCGGTTTCAGCGGCATCATATTTCTGGCCCTTTGCGGACTGATTTATTTCGTTCGTCATAAGCGCCACCACAGGGAAACATTGAAATGGGCCAGACAACCCGTGGATGCACCGCCGCCGGATCTGGGCAGCTTCGATGAAATTGTCACCCCCATCTATAAATATGTGCGTTCACGCCAGATCGAATATACGGCGCTGCGCGAACTGACCAATAACGTACTTTCTGCAGCACAGGCCCTGCCAGCTGCAGCCGTCACCCTGGACAAATCGTTCCAGATCGAGTGGTGCAACAAACAGTCAAAACGACTACTGGACCTTGTCTACGAAAAAGACAAGGGCTACAACATCTTCAACATCATTCGCCTGCCGGCATTTTTCGATTACGCCCAGAGTCATCAGTGGAGCCGACCCCTGCGCTGCAAAAAAGAAATCGGCGGGCAGGTCTGTTCCCTGCAGTTTCAGCTGACGCAGCACGCGAACGAAGGCTACCTGCTACTGTGCCAGGATATTACCCAGCTGGAAAAGCTGCAAACCACACAACGGGATTTCGTTGCCAACGTTTCGCATGAAATTCGCACGCCCCTGACCGTACTTATCGGTTTCCTGGAAACCATGCGTGACCTGCCTGCAGAAGCCTTGTCTCCTGAACAGCGCAAGCAGTACGAAGAACTCATGCATGAACAGGCGCAGCGCATGCTGGCGATTGTGGCAGATCTGCTGACGCTGTCTACCCTGGAGTCAACAGAAGCGACCGAAGGCCTTCCTGTGCAGCTGGCTCCGCTGATCGAGAAAGCAGCGAACCAGGCGCAGTCCATTTCGCGCGAATCCCATGACTTTGAATTCGAAGTCGATCCACAGCTGGCCGTTGTGGGTCAGCTGAATGAACTGGCATCAGCCGTCACGAATCTGCTGACCAATGCCGTGCGCTACACGCCCGAAGGCGGAAAAATCACTATTCGCTGGTTCCGGAACGAACACGGCGAGGCCGTATACAGCGTCACGGACACCGGACTGGGCATAGAGAAAAAAGACATTCCACGCATTACGGAAAGGTTCTACCGTGTGGATAAAAGCCGCTCACGCGCATCGGGCGGAACCGGGCTGGGACTGGCCATTACCAAGCATATTGTGATCCGTCACAACGCCAAGCTTGAAGTCGACAGCGAAATCAATAAAGGCAGTACTTTCCGAATTGTGTTCCCCGCTGAGAGCGTGGTTCACGGGCAAGTCAGCGAGCCCATAGCCACAGAGGACGCTGCGGCCTGATTGTGGCGAGGCGATTCAGACGCAATCAAACCTATCGGTTTTTAGCGACCATCTCCCCGTCCACATAAAACCATCGCCCGTCTTCTTTCACAAAGCGGCTGATCTCATGCAGACGCGTTGCCCTGCCGTTAAGTCGAGAGCGCGCCACGAACTCTACCGTCGCATGCGTCTCATTCTGCTGCTCATAGCGACGCACATCCAATCCCAGCCATTGCGTTCCCGGTTCCTCTGCTGCGAGGTCGGCTGGACGCGTGCTGCTGTGCCAGGTCTGAAGAAGATAATCCCGTTCATCCAGCACGAAAGCAGAATACCGCGAACGCATCAGTGACTGCGCATCGGGTGCCATCAGTCGTGTTGCACCATGATGCCAGCGACCACAACACGTCTCATAACTGGCAGCATTGCCGCAAGGGCAGGCAGCCTGCGGGGAGAAAGTAGATTTGTTCATGATAACGGGGTCTGGAGGGGAACCAGGGAAAGCGTAAAGGGAATCAGGCCGCAGTATAGCCGACACGGTACTTTACGGCCCAGTATGCAAAAAACTGACAGGTGACTGCAGAAAATTCGTTTGCCGCGTACTCCTGCGCTCCCTACCATAACAGGTGAACCATAACGCCATGGCACGGGCAAACGATTACCAGTGACAAAAACAGCCGATCAGGAGACAGAATACCCATGCG